>NZ_CP096446.1:0-71999 GCF_054792365.1 Arthrobacter sp. R4-81
TCAGACATGGTCGACAACGAGGACGGAACAATGTCAATCAAACGCCTGCCGTCGCTGTACCCGTGGCCGGAAGAATCAGTCAGTGCTTCCTAAGAAGAACAAGTCCTTCTCTCCGTACTTCACCGAAGCGGACGCTGACCAGGTCAGGGCTGCCGTCCAGGAAGCCGGTCATCTGGAGGGCTACGCCTCCATCACTGATCTCATTGAAGCGGCGACACTCCGGGAATTGAAACGGCTGCAGCGCAAGTACAACGGCGGCAAGAAGTGGCCGGGGGTCCCGGCCGGCGCACTCCGCCCAGGCAGGCGCACCCGCGAAGAACTTCAACACCGGAACGAGGACAAATAACCATGGGCCAAGGGAACAATGACATCGAACAGATGCCGCCAACGGAACCGGAAAAGTCCAGGTTCCCCAAGCTGCTGACTCTCGCCCAGGTCACGGAGATCCTGAACGTGGGCATGCCCGCACTCCGCGCCTTGTTGTCCTCAGGGGAGCTGCGCGGCGTGCAGCTCGGCGGCCGCCGCGTATGGCGCGTTAGTGAGGACGACCTGGCTGACTACCTTGAGCGCGCCTACAAAGAGACCCAGGAACGCATCACAGCCGGCAACATCGAAGTGGCGGCAGGACAAGATGATGACTGAAGGTTCAGAAAACCAAGAGGTTCGGAGCCTGCGCGATCAGCTCAGGCAGGCGGTGGATCCCAGCGGGGAGCAATTCCTGATGCTGGACGCCATCGAGGCATCGGATCTGCCAGGGTGGTTTTCCAATCTGAACCTGGAGGTTAGCAGCCAGTGGTCAGAGTTGGCCTCAATCAGCACCGAATATCACCAGCTTCTCCATTCTATGGAGGATGCACTGAAAGTTCTGGTGCCAAGAGGATGGGCACCATTTCATATGGACAGTAAGGCGATTTCGACTGCCATCGAGCTCGTGCGCGGTGGCAAGGGCGGACAAGCCGACGAACTGCTAGCTGATCAGTGGGAAGGCCCAGGCGACTGGCGCTTGAAACAGGTAGTTTCGCGCGTCCGAACAATGGCGGCCGGCGAAGGGCGGTGTGACTACGATGCAATGTTCCGGGAACGCGCTCGGCTTCTGGAGAAGATCAAACAGCATCATGAGGCTGGTCGGTACGACGCCTCTATACCCCTTATCTATAACCACATCGAGGGGATCGTGATCGACGTCAGCGGAGGGAGGAAGTTCTTCACAAGCCTGCCACGGTCAAAGGCTGACCTCATCGATCCTGCCCAGCTAGTAGGTATTGAGGCCTGCCTCCCTACGCTGCAAGAAATCTTTGGTGGCGGTGTGAAAGAGACGCAAGCATTGGGAAGTCTCTCCCGGCACGGTATTGCACATGGCCGAGAACTGGCTTACGACACCCGGATCAACTCGGCTAAGAGCTGGTCCCTACTCCACGCCCTCGTGCTGTGGGCGCAGCCGTTGGCGAGACGCAGAGCGGTGGAGCTCCGCCACGAACGGGAGGCAGTCAACGCTGACAACCAAGGCATCGACGAAAACGGGCGCCGCATAGACAACCGCGAGTTTCGCGAGACGAGACACATGCTGGACAAGCTCATGACACGAGCAATGAATTCGCTCGCTAGTCCAGGCCGTACTCACAGAGACATTGTCGGAGGTGTCTACACCGCCAAGGATTTCATGAAAGCCGGACTACATGCGGACCATGGGATGCAGACGAACGTTTCGCGAGACGGGAAGATCATCTGGTTCTGGCGCACAACAATATCCGGATGGGTTCTCGGAGCCGCCGTAGGCATCACCGACCGTGGATTCGACGTCTGGTATTACTCCGGCCCAGACGCCCCTCTTGAATCGCCTCGCGATTCTCCTGAAACCTGGGGTCCGGCCCACGTTTCCCCACCGGACTGGACGTCCTGACCGAGGCTTTCGCAGTACTCACAAACGGCCGTTTCAGGGCGGGTTGAGGCCGCCGCCAGGATCAGCCCACGGATAGCCAAGTCAAAAGATATGGATGATCATCCTGCTTGGTTTTCGTCCCGGACTTGACGCAGCCGTCTTGAACTAGCGAGGGCAACAGCTATAGGAATGGCGATAACGAGAACGATTACGAGTCCATAGATGAGATCAATTATCGGCTCAGAAGCAGGGCCTTAGCCGGCGTTATTCTCGCGCGCCTTGGCCACCTCAAGCTCGGCCTGACGAATACGGTTGTTCGAGCGCGAGAACATGAGGCCCGCGATAATCATGACGATGGCACCGAGCCAGAAGAGCCCTGGGGCGGTGGCTACCATCCCCAGTACGACGATCAGGAGTCCGATGCCGAGGCCCACCGCGCTGCTGATGCGCGATCTGTGCCCGGCGAGGAGAATCCGGTGTGCTGCTGCTTGGACTTCGCTCATGGTGTGGGCCCTTTCCCCCGATAACCGAATACGCTCCCGTGCCGCCCTGGGAAGGGAAGGCCGAGACCCGCATGCCGCCCCGCCGCTGCAGGTGGGGCACCGAGAGTAACTCTACGCGGGAAAGGACGTCATCCGACTATGGTGTCGCCGTTGACGAGGGGAACCTGGGCGATCAAATGGGGTTCCTGGCCGTACATGAATCTGCAGACGGTCTGGCCTGTGAAGTCAGGGCGCCTGTCGGCGTGCTCGTACGCGGTTTCGTTTCTTCCCGAAAGTCCGATTGGCGTACGCAAAGGGAATCCCATTCGGGTGCGTTACGGACCCATCAGGTGGTGGTTACGGACCAGTAGTCCCCAAACTCCCTGTCGTTTTCGCCGTATCGCGCGTTCCTAAAAGCTACTTGCCGTGCATTGCGTCACGCGGCCGCCCGGGAAGTTTAGTGGTGATTGAGCGCCGCCCTGCAGCTTGTGGTTGTCACCGCCCGTAACCCTGCTGGGAGCCCCCCAGCGCTTTAGAACCTGCCCACGGCGTCAGGTGTGTTCGCTGCGGATCCCCGGCCCCGCACAGTAGATGTGTGTCGTCCCGGCTGAAAAGAACCCGGCCACGACGGCAGGGGAGACGGCAACGCCAGGCCTGAACCATGGGGAACTTTTCCGCTGGTTCCCATGGATTCGTGGAGTCGGCGCGGGGGGCTCTTATAGTCTTGGCTGTCGCGCGTGCGTGAGTGCTTACCGGTTCACAATCCGGCTGCTGTTGCGCCGTGCTCGGCTTCCTCGGGCGTGAACCCTTCAAATTCGAGCTGCTTTACAAGGCCGTCGTGGGAGAACGCCTGCGTCTCCAGATACTGCGTGGCCTTCTTGGCTGCCTGTTCCATCCAGTCCACCTTCACGTGATCCACTGCCCATGTGGCATCCTCGGTGGTGAACTTCTCGAACTCCAGCTGCTTGATCAGGCCGGCGCGCGAGAACCCCTGAAATTGCAGGTAGCTCTCGGCTTTCCGGAGGGCGTTCCTCTGTCCCGCCGTAGCGGTATCGGCGGGCGGCGCGGTGGTGGGTGCGGGCGCTGTAGTGGCCTGCGGTGTTTGCGTTTCCGCCGCAGTTGGCGCGGCCGTTGACGTGGGGTTCGGGTCTACGGTCCCGGCCTGTCGGTTGCCGCTGGCGGTACACGACGCAATGATGATGATGAACGCGATGATGGCGGCGGGAATAATGAATCGCTTCTTCTTCCAAAGCGGCCTTTTGTCGGCTTCCCCTGGTACGGGTTGAGTCGGCGGGGTAACGCCGGTACTCATGACTATTTCCTCCCTTTCATGCGACGAGCGACAGGGTATCTGTGGCGCTGCGTCGTTGTTGATCTGATACTTGAGTCTAGATCCGATTGGTGGCCAGTGAGTCGTGCTGCATCAGAGGAAAAGAGTCCGGTCACAACGAGCAGGTTTAGCCGGTCATACGAGGCTTGGATCATGGGGAACTCTGTTAAAACCGGCCACGCACTCTAGATAGGCTGTGCACGGCCATCGCTCGCTCTGGGTGACGTGGTCGAGGTGATGACGTGATGGCTGTGTGCAGGCGGTCAGCTGGGTCCCGTCGTCCAGGTGTGTGCGGGAAAAGCCCGGAGGATTTAGCTTTTGCCGTGCAGATGTGGGCGAGGGGTTACTCCTGGGCTCCAGCAGTTGGTGGAGTTGTTTCGCGGGCAGGCTTCCTGCCGCGTGGACGGCCGCCGGCCTTCTTTACCGGGGCGTCGAGGCCGAATCCCCGCAGGTCGGATTCGGTCCAGTCCGCGCGGAGGGCGGTTTGGTAGTCCTTGGCATATTTCTGTTGGGCAGCTGCGAGCAGCTGGGCTGCCTCTTGGAGTTCGACGCCGCTGGCAGCGGCCGCCTTCACCGCGTTCACTTTTGCATCCCTGACTGCGTCAATCTTTGCGGCCGCTTTCGCGGCAATGTCGTTGATGTCCATGCCCCGATCCTAACGGAACCATCCACCCCTCCGTCGTGGGTTTTTACGAACGGAAACCGAAAGCGGAAAAACCTCGAAGGCCAGCCGTGCGGAGCAAGCTAGAGAGTTATGTGCCATAACTCTGCTTGATTCTCGACTTCCGTCGAGGAATCCGTCACACTGGACGTGGGAGCCCGGAGATTCCGGGGCGCTGCGCTGGGCATTTGGGGGACGGAAAACATGGCGGACGAGCAGAAGTCTCCACGCCGTTTTACCCGCCGTCGGCGCGCGAACATCGACGGGGCGACTCACTACGTTCGAGTCTCCATGTCCGACAGCGAACGCGCCCATCTCGCCGCCCTGGAAGAACGGACTGGACGCAGCCCTTCCGAGATTCTTGTCAGTGCTGCTCTTTACTCCGAGAATTCCGAATCATTGGCCGAACGACGAGCGATGGCAGTCGAATTCATGGCTGCCCGGCGCTATCTCGCTGCGCTCTCCAACAACGTCAACCAGCTAGCCAGGCACGCCAACGCAACCGACGAATTCCCCGAAGCTGCACGTGTGGTGCTGACCCGCGTCCGGGCAATCGCCGAGCGCATCAACAAGATGCTCGATTCGATGGTGCGCTGATGATTCCAAACATCACCAAGGGCACCAGGATGCAGGGCCTGATCGCATACCTTGCGGGTCCAGGACGCGCCAACGAACACACAGACCCACACCTTGTCGCTGGTTCCCCCTCCATCATGGCGTGGCACAACGACGACGAACTCAGCGCCAGCGCGGCCCAAACAATCGCCCGTGAACTCGACCAGGCCAAGAACGTCCTTGGCGTTGACGTCGCTGGCTGGCACGTATGGCATTGCTCGCTGTCTTTACGTGCAGAAGAAGGGGAACTGACTGACCAGAAGTGGGGCGAGATTGCCCAGGACTTCATGGACGAGATGGGCTTTACCGAAGCCAGCGGACGTGCACCCGCGCAGTGGGTAGCGATACGCCACGGGCACAGCAAAGCCGGAAACGATCACATCCACATCGCCGCGTCCATGGTCCGTGAAGATGGCACCAAGTGGGACAGCTGGAGGGACTTCCCCAGGGCGCAAAAAGTGGCGCGAGAGCTGGAGAAGAAGTATGGGCTTGAAGAGCTTTCGCCCACGCATTCCACGCGCGGACTGCGGCCCGGTGAGCGCGAAGCATCCGAGCGGCGCGGCGCACCAGAGCCAGAGCGGCGGTCACTCGAACGGAAGGTCCGTGCCTGCGCCACGTCCGCCAAGGATGAAGCGGAATTTGTGCGCCGCATCCGCCGAACCGGGGCACTTATCAAACCGCGCTACGCCTCAGGGCGTGACGACGTCGTGGTCGGATACAGCGTGGCAGAACGTCCCCCGAAGGGCGGACGTCCAGTCTGGTTCGGCGGTGGCCACCTCGCCAAAGACCTGGCACTGCCCAAACTCCGCGGGGAATGGCACGACACCCCCCAGATGGCCAACGAAGCTGTAGCCGAATGGGGAGCAGCCGCACGCGGCCGCCGCCCCGTCACGGTTGGCCGTGAAGCACATGAACCAGACCCTCAACTGTGGGAGCGGTACAGCAACGAGGTTGCCCAGCTGCGCGAAACATTGCGTGCCGTACCGGTGGACGATCACGCCACATGGGCGCACGTCGCACGGGAAACGGCCGGCGCTTTCGCCGCGTGGTCCACAGCGACCGAAACCGTGCCTGGGCCGTTGGCTGCGGCCGCGACCGAGCTGTCCAAGACAGCCCAGCTGCGCCGATACCCGGTCAAGCCGGTAAAGACGGTCGGCCCGTCGGCCCGGGGTGCCTCCCTGCTGCTGATGACTGCCACAACGGGATCCGGAACCGCCGCCCAAGCAATCATGCTGCGGCAGTTGCTCAACGTCTCCAAAGCCATCCACGACATGCACCAGGCGAACAACGACCTGCGCCGCTCACGGCAAATCAACGCCATGGTCCGCACGCAACTGGTGACGGTAGCCAACGCCCTGCCACCGGTACCGGCAGGACAACCCGTGACCGCAACAAAGCGGGACGCAGGCAACAACCGGCCGGAAGTGGATGCTGAGATGGCCGAAACGGTACGCCGTGCACGCGAAGGTCTGGCACCAATTAATAAGCCAGGCTCTGTCCTGCCACCGAGGTACGAACGCCCAAGAACGCCCACAACGACCCGGACCGGAAACGACCGCCCGGACATCGAGCGATAGCACCAGGAAGGCAAGAGCATGAGCGAATCAGACGGACTGGACGAAGTAGTAGAAACGATGCTCCGCACAGGCCTGACGGCCGCGGGACGAATCGGTGAAGAACTGGCACGTGCACGAGAAAAATCAGCGCGTGAAGCCGCAGCAGCCGAGGACCAAAAGGGGCGCGAACTGATGGCCCGCCTCGAGGGCGAACGGGCAGCCGCACGCGCGCAGCTCGCACCCGCCCTGGATGCCCGCTGGTGGGACACCGCGAAAGCAGAAGACATCGTGCGCGTCCACCAAACCGCAACAGCATGGAAGGGCCACGACCCCATGGCGCGCTCAGCGGCCGACACCATCCGCGAGCAGGTACAGCAACGCTATGGGATCAACGTCGACGGCTTGGGAATCGGTGCGGACGGTGCGGCCGCAGTTAATGAAGCGGCACATGCAAAGACTCAGGCCCAGAAAGAACGCACCGCAGCAGCCGGGGAGAACATCCAATCCGGCCAGCTTCTTGCAGAAGCCGAACGGGCCGACAAAGCCCAACGGGAAAGCGTCGACGCCCACAATGCCCAACCCGACCAGCTGGCGGGCGAAGCCGCTGCGACTTACGATTCGGCAGAACGCCGGGAAGCCCTCGCAAAGAGCCTCGACCACATCGGAGACAGGGAAGCCGTGCAGGCCCGCCTTATCGCAGACCGGAACCAAGCAACACCGCCGGGGGCAGCGGTGACATCGAAGCAGGGGAAGGCGCCAAAGGCTCGAAAGACCGGCGGCATGCCTGGGGCTGCCAAACAGGCCCAGAAGGATCTCACGCGTTAGGAGCATGCGCGCACGTCTGCGCATTTCTTCGCTCCCGAAACACTCTAGGGTGCTTGGCGTTTCCGCCATCCCTCTCCTGCACCGAACGCCCACCGTTCTACCTCGTCAGCACCAACGGTGCGCTCGGCTGAGGACAGTTCAGCGGCCCATGCCTTCATTACTTCAATGGCGGCAAGGTATGTGCCCACCGGGTAGTTTGTGGATCGCGGTTGGAACGCCGACTTACCTGTCTCCTTGAATAGGGTGGCTAGCACGCGCGCATCGACGATGAGACTCGGGTGCCCGACGGCGCCGGCCCCAGCAAAATACAGGTACTTGGTGAAGAAGTTTGGACCCCATGACTTGAGGGCCGGGTACCTGCCTGGTTGCAGCATTAGAAAGGCAGCCCTCGGGTCATGTACGGCCAGCTGGGCGGCGCTGCGCAGAAGCGAAGCCGCACGAACTGGGTCGGCGTTAACCGATGCGATTCGCCCCGGCGTGTTTCGGTGATTGGTTCCCGTGCCCCACGCCAATGACTGCCAAAAAAGATGGAGCGCTGCCACGCCGGTCTCGTCTTTTCGTGCGGCAGCGGCGAGACCGAAAAGGCCGCCACGGCTAATCAGACCGAGTTCCGTGCCGCCGTCTTCGCCCAACAATGGGGTACCTGGCAGCTGTGCGGCCATTCCGTTCCATTTGCCAATATTCAACTTGAAGCCGTGGCCATCAATCGTAGCGTGTCGTGGGTGGGATTGAACCCATGCGGCTAATGCCATCGGATGCGTCGTCATCGGGACAGCCTACGATTCCTAGGCATATTTTTTGCAACGATTTTCGTGTTTAGATGGCTTTATATCCGCTCAGAAAATGCGCCGTTCGACGTTTTGTCGTGGCTCACGGCTATCCTGACGTCCAACGAACACACTGTGCAGGGCGGAGTGCGCCGGCACTTGGGGGGACAGGAAAGACGGCATGCCACGAATCAGGGTTTTCGCTGGCAACAGCTGTGAGATTTGTGGGCAGACTATTCCCACAAATGGAACCAGCATCGCCCAGCAACGCAAGGCACGGTTCTGTTCCATGACATGCCGCCGCGCAGCTTCGACCCGGCACGATTCCATCTGCGAACACTGCGGCCAGAGCTTCAGCGTGACAGCCTCAATCGCAAAGCAGAGATTTTGTTCCGTTCCCTGTCGTAGTGCTGCCGGCCGGAGGGAAGTCATCTGTGAGCACTGCGGAAAGACGTCCAGCCTCAAAGCCAACCGGGCGAAGTTTCAGCGTTTTTGCAGTCGGGCCTGCATGTTTGCGGCTTTGGGGTGCGCTGTATGTTCCAAAATCCGTCCCGCGGCCAGGCAAGCGGCGGGTGACAGGTACTGCTCGGACGACTGCGCCGCAATTTCGAAACTTGATGAGCTTGCCGCCCTAACCGGGACGCGCTTTGCTGTATGCGGCAGATGCAAACAAATGCTATCGGCCGCCCGCTTCACCCAACAGCAGAGCAACCGGAATGGTCTGTCCGGGATTTGTAAGGATTGCGCCCGCGGATACTACGAGCAAAATAAGGACAGTTACCGCCTTCGGCGCTATAGCTACCAGGCAGCGCCGGGCGGCATCGTTGTTGAGTTCACTACAGTTCAGCAGCTAGCGCGCTTCGCACTCTGGGGTGGACGCTGCTGGATGTGCGGCATCGAGGGGGCAACGCAGACGGACCATGTGAAGCCCATCTCCAAAGGTGGGTCCCATTGCTTGGCTAATTTGAGGCCGATCTGCCAATCCTGCAACTCGTCAAAAGGTGGCCGCTGGCCGCTGACCAAGGCACAGCTAGCAGCTAACTTTCGGCACCCGAACCCCCGTGCGGGGAGGGACGAGCATGCGTCTCGTAGGCCTCGTGTCGAATGGACCTGCCCGCAGTGCAAGACGTCATCACTCATCAGGGCACATCTGGTAGAGAGGAAAAAGTACTGTTCGAAGGCTTGTAGTACCGAGGCAAGGCGTGTGCGGCGGCTGGTTAAGACATGCCTGAACCCGCAATGCGCTAAGGCATTTGAAGTACCGGACCACAAAGGGAGCAGAGAGCGGAAATTCTGCTCCATCGAGTGCGCCTGGGTTGCCCGAAACCGGCCAGCCCACTGGGCCCCAATAGCTGAAGGTCAGCTACGGCTGTTCTAGCAACAGATCTGCTCATGGCTCTGAGAAGCCAGCGTGTCCGTCGGCAGCGGGTTTGCAGCCCTATTGGCGTAGTTATTATCGAGCCTTAGAGGCGTATTGCTCCACTTCGTGGAGCATAAATAGCCTGTTGCCCTTAAGGGTTTTTCGCGCGGTTTGCTGCTGTGCTGCAGCTCCAATCACCTGGCTTGCAGCTGCAGCGCCAATGCTGACTTCGATCGGTAGATCGGCAACTTCTCCCAATCCAAATGTCACAAAAGACGTGACGAACGCTTTCGGGTCACGGCCAAAGTCCCGAATTAGACTACGAACCGCGTTGCTATGACGCCATTGATCATTTATTTCGTCGAGGACGGGGCGCACTTTACCTATATATAGCTCATGAACAACGTCCCTGACCGCTTCCTCATCGCGAACGACAGAGGTCAACGCTGTTGAGGTCTCCACGACAAATGATCTAAAAGGGGTCAGATATGGCTTCAACGCCGCGCGCAGCTCCAGAATTTCCGCAGACTGTAGCCCTTCAAATGAGGGCAGAAGGTCAACGAGGCCGCTGCCGAGGCGGGCATCAGCTTCTCCCTTGACTTTGGTCGGTTTCGAGAGACGCTGAAGTCCAGCCGCTTGGCTTTTGAGTAGTCCCTCTGGGTCGAAGACTAGTGGAACGACATTGGGGGACTCCAAATACGATTCGACAACTTTGGCAACCGATAACGCCTCTTGGAGGTCAGAAGTGCTGTTGCTGTTTCCCCGATATGGCACCGACTCCCACAGGCTGGGGTCAATATTTCGGATTGCCCACTCAACAAATTCTTCCGGCGGCACTCCATGTTCAGCCGCATCAGCCATTGCCTCAGTGACTGCGCGCCGAAGTTTTTCCCCTTGCTCTGTTTCCGAGTCTATGGGGTTTGAATAATATGAATCTGCGCCCTGGTACTCCATAAACTCTTGGAAATCGTCCAAAATTGGGTACCAGTCATTCAACTCCATCAAAGTGTCCGCTTCGCGGCACACCACGACCAACTCGTCGGCATAGACGGCTGCCGACATAAGGGTAGGAATAGTTTCCTTAACGGTCGGGCGCTGGTCCTGAAGGCAACCAATGACCATCTTGAGAGGTTTAGTGCTCATCACGTATCCCAACCATGTCGTCACATACCCAGGAGGTGACAAACCGCCTCGGGGCACTACGGGTAGGTATGAGGCTACCTGAGCTTCACAAGCGATTTGGGAGCCATGGCAGTTCCACCCGCTCACGATCCCGTCAGGAAATTGCCCACATCTAAACCGAAGGGCAGCTGAATTTAGCGCGAAATTCGACACTCCACGCCTGGGTCAAAAGAGCCCTTCCGGCGGTAAGTCGCAAGGGAGAGCTTTGAGCTTGTTGGCTGCGTGACCGCCGGCGACGGGTTTGCAGCCCTTGAATGGGCCGTCGGCGGAGAGAAGGATGCCCATGTGGTGGTCAGCATGGTCCCGCCACCAGATGCTCATGCCCGTTGAGCCGTCAAGGCGGAGGAATTCCCAAGATCGCCATAATGCTTCCAGCCGGCTGATGGCTTCTTCATGTTTCCACCACGAGGGACACCAGGTTCGGTCTGTTCCGCTGAGGCTCCGCCGGTAGGACGGGGAGAGGTGTTCTTGGACAAAGCTGACAAGGTTCGGGTAGAAAAGCTCCGGCTCACGGGCATCTTCTGCGGAAGTCTTGGGCTCGTCGTCCCATTCGCCCAGGTCACTACTCATCGGTTGCGCCCCTGCTGGATGCTGCCGCGGTAACCCAGGGATTCACCGTTTCAACGGCAGTGGTATCCGCCGTGGCTGGATGGTTGGAGGGGTCGTGGGCTGCGATGGAGGCCCGGATGTCGGCGTCGTGCTTGCCGCCCATCCAAGGCACTGTTTCGAGCAGTGCTGCGGGGGCGCCGGATGCGAACATGATGGCGCGGCCGCGGGGAAATGATGCGAGGTCGGAAACGTCGAGAGTGCGTTCCTTGCGGTCGTTGTCGTAGTTGTAGGAGGTCCCTTGCTTGGACCGGCTCTTGGTTATGTTGGAGTATCGGTATTCACCAACGAGCTGGGCGACTTCGTTCAGGAACTCGGCTTCTGCGACGCCGCCGCCGTAGACCTTGATGTTGGAGGCGGACCAGAGTTTGCGCATGCCTTCCCGGCCCCAGACTTCTACGCCCTGCGACCAGGACTGGAGGATGGTCATCAGGACGATGCCGCGGGAGCCGTAGTGGCTGTAGAGGTTGGGCAGCTCGCGCCAGCGGCAGACGTTTGCTGCCTCGTCGAGGACGCCGATCATCGGTGTTTGGAGACGGCCGCCGGGTGAGTGGACGGCGAGTTCTTCTGCCGCTTCCACTGTTGCCACTGTCAGAGCGGTGACCAGAGGTCCGGCGGTGCCTTTGCCTTCTTTGGAGAGGCTGTACAGCGTTCCCTTGGACCGGACGAAAGCGGCCGGGTCGAACTGCGGCCGGTTGTCGGCCGGGCCTTGTGGGGTGACCCAGCGGGAGACCTGACGGTTGGTGAGGCAGGAGGCCATCTGCAGCGCGGTTCCATAGATGCCGCCGCGCTGTTTGTCGTGGAGGTTGATCACGCCCTGAACGGCGTTGGCCGTCTGTACGAAGCCGTGGTCCATCAGGATCCCGGCAGCTGCGTCCTCGGTGGGGTCGGTCAGCCAAGTGTGCACCTGTGTGATGGGAAGGTCAGCCAGGGCGGCCGCGAGCAGGAGGCCGGCCAGCAGGTCCTGGCCGGCAGGGTCAAAGTATGCGTCCGTCTGGGCTCCCGGCGAGCGTGAGCCGGAGGCGAAGTGGTCAGCGAGGCGGGCGGCCCGGACTTCGTCGGTGACGTAAGACAGAGGGTTCCACCACCAGGTAGGTTCTTCGAGGGCCACGGCCTGCGGATCAAAGACCCATACAGGGCCGTCCGCAGCCCGGACGTCGCGGGTGCCGTCCACAATGTCGCGCTTGTTCGAGGTGACCAGGGCCGCGCCGGGCGCGGAGAGAATCGCGGGAATCGCACGGGAGGTCGTTTTACCCGTTCTGGGTCCCCAGATGTCGATGTGCATGTCTTCCCAGGAGCCGAACACCATCTGCTTGCCGATCACGGTCTTTCCGACGGGTATGCCTGGTGAACCAGTCACGCCGAGGCTCTTGGCCTTCGCCGTGGCTCCGCGCAGGGTCTGTGCCTTCAGGTCCTTGGGCATTGCCATGTACCGTGCAGCTGCATCGACTCGGGAGCGCTTGGATTTCCCTTTCAGGACCGCCCGCGTAATCAGAATCGCGAGGGCGGCCGGGACTGCGCCGAAAGCCACCAGTATCCATGTGCTTGACGCGGGCCACGTCACGGTTCCCTTAAAGAGGCCCACCAAGAGTTCCGCTGGGTGCTTCGGCAGCTGCTGTCCGTCGCTGGCGAGCCACGAGCCAAGGTGAATCGCTCCGGCCACGGAGGCGGCCGCAACTAAGACGGTGCCGAGGACAACCCACAGGGCTATGGTTTCGCCGCTGAGCTGTGAGGTCTTCTTGTTCGGTGCACCCATCAGGCAGCCTCTTCGTCTTCGGCCCGAACGAACCGGTTGCTGCGTTCGTCGGTGACATGGTGCTTCTTCTCGATGTCAGTCAGGGTCATTTGAACGGGGATCCCGACGCGGCCGGGGACCTTCAACAGGATCTTTCCCGCACCGGGAGGGGCGGCGGGGGTGCCGTCAGCGTTCAGCTTCGGCTTCCAGTCCGGGGGTGCATTGAAACCGGATACCGTCTCGATTTCCTTGGCGTTGAGGGGCTGAACCGCGCTGAGCTCGTGCAGGTCATCAAGGGAGAGGGCCATGAGTCCCAGGACGCCGCTACGCTGGGCGAAACCCTTGGCCGTGGCCCGGTCTTTCTCGTTGGGCAGGGACAGGAAGTCCTTGGGGCTGTGGGTAATTTTCAGTTCGCTCACGCCCAGCCCACGGTTGGTCCGTCCGACGCGGTCTACCCGGTCGATGATGCCCTCACAGGCGCGCATCGGGTACCAGAATTCGTCCTGCACGGCCAGATACCCGCCCCAGGGAACCTTCGGGTCGTGCCGGGACAGTTCCCAGTGGGCGTCGATTGCTGAGAAGCCGATGTTCCAGGTTGCGAGCATCGCGGCCGAGAGGAGCTTCGTGTTCGAGGCCGGGATGGATGAGGTATCGAAGCAGAACCCGCCGGGGTTACCGACGGGGATGCTCATGGATTCGCTGCCGCCGATCAGCGGTCCCATTTCACCGTTGAGGACGGCCAGCACGGACAGGTGCAACATCCGGTATTCAGTGAGGAACTGTTGCGCGTCGTTGCAGGCCACGGCTGAGAGGACTTCCGGCGGCGGGTTCAGGAATGCTGCTTTCAGGTCATACAGGGAAGGCTTCCGGACCCGGTTGATGACCGAGCGAACGAGCAGGGCCAGTACGGCGTCTTCACTGTCGGCCAGCGGCAGGCCGCGGTTGATCTGGACGACAAGGGCAACCATGTCCACGGCTTTGCCGATGGCCTCCTGTCGCATTTCCTCGCCCAGGATGCCGCCGATCCTTGCTGCAGCTTCCCCTAATGCTCCGAGGTGCAGGAGGTTGATCCTGTCTTTTCCGCGAGGGCCGACGCTGAATACCTTGCCGCCCATCTTTTCGATTGCTTCGCGGTATTCGTTTTTGAGCGGGTCAAAGACCATGGGGACGATGCCGCGCGCGGCCATGGAGTAGATGAACCGTTGCCCGATCGAGGACTTACCGTTCCCGTTCAAACCAAAGAGCATCATCGAGGCCGAGGAAATCAGGCCGGCGTCGTACCAGGTCTTCATGTCCCCGGCCACGGCCGTGCCGACGTTCATATCCCGGCCCAGCGGAGTCCCGACGTTCGGCCGGGACGTGCCGGCTGAAAACGGATAGATCCCGCACAGCTGGGTGGAGGAGGAATACCACTGCGGCGGTGCGGGGCGCTTGCCCCAGCGGCCGCCGCCAAAGCCGGTGAAGCCCTTGGAGGTTTTGACGTGGTTTACTTCGCTCGCGCGCTTCATTTGGTGCCACTTCCGATCCAGAGGGGGGTGGTGCTGTACCGCCAGGGGAGAACGCCGAAGGGAAGGGTGGTGTGGAACGCGGCCGAACCGGCGTGCTCGACGAACCGGTAGGGCATGATCAGCTGGTTCATCAGGGACTTCACCTGATTCAGGGCATCCCGGTAGGACTTTTGATCCGGGGCGAACGTCACGGTGACCATTATCGAAAACAGCGACAACCTGGCACCTTGCGCCAGCTCCTCTTCGGTCTTTTCCGCTACAGCCTTGGCCGCACGGTCCCAGGACGTGGGCCGGCCCTTGCGGGTGCTGATCTTCCAGTCAGCAGTTTTCACCAGCTTGTCCACGATCCTGGCCCCGCTGCCGGGGTCCACGGGACGGTAGAACAAGGCAACCCGCTTGCGGAGGAACTTTGCGTTCGGCCCGAAAAGACGGTCGAAGCTGCGCGAGGTGATGTGCGCGCCAGGAGGGACAGTCATCATCAGCGTCATCGAGGCAACGCCGTCGTGGAACACCACCCGGCCCTGTGAGTCATCGAAGAACCCAGGGCCCGCATGCTGCCAGTCCTTGACCGCGCGGCGGCCTTGGAGCGCATCCAACGCCATTTCCTGATCGCGCATCGGCTGGTATGCCAGCTGCGCGACGTGGGCCAGTTCTTCTTCCACCAGCGGTTCGGGTGAACCGGCCCCGGCATCCCGGAGCATTTCGCTCTGGCCCGGAAGACGGGCGGCGACCTCAGCAACGGCGGAGGAAACGTCCTTATCGGTAGCGCCAAGCGTCGGCGCATCCCAGACCATCGTGGCGTAAACGTTCAGTACGGCCGAGCGTGCCGGCAGGGTCCCCACTGCGTGGTCCAGGATTTCCTTGGCGAAGGCAGGGCTGCCGGGGGTCACGTCATTGCGGATGGCTTCGCATGTCCCTGCTGAGGATTCCGAGGCCGAATCGACGACGACAGTGGCCCCGGTCAGGCCTTCTTCCACGCTCAGGGAGGAGAGCCAGTTGCCGTACTTGGAGACCTGGGCGTTGACCATGGATTGTTCCTGCATCGATGCCCCGTCCGGGGAGCAGCCGAATACGGCTGCCAGCTGGTTCACCGCTTTGTGGTGCAGCAGTGAGTAATTCCGGCCCAGTCCGTCAGTGCCTGAAATGGTCTCTACATCCAGCAGGGCACCGGGCAGACGCTCAGCGTCTTCGGGAGGGAGCGTGGACAGCGCCCCGGTGACGTAAAACGCGGAGCCGGAGGACTTCCGCGAAGCCAAGGACAGCGAGTCGGTGATTTTGCCCATGATCGTCTGGCCACTGAATTTCACCATGCCCAGCAGCACAATCAAGGCCGTTGCCAGCAGGACGATGAGAGCCACTAAGTACAGACCCCTCATCATGAACAGCAGCGAGAACACCAGACCCACAGCCGAGACGATCAGCGCGGGAAGGCTGAGGCCATAAAGACCAGGTGACGCTGGCTGGAGCCAATTACCGAATTTTTCCTGCGAAGCGTTATCGCTCATGAGCCCAACACGCCCTTTCCATCAGAGTCTTTAGCTCCCTGAGCGACAGCGCCGCCCAAAGACTGAGAAGCCGCCTGCAGCCCCGGGCTGCTCCCGGGCGCCCCTGCCGATTCACCGCCGCCAGCAACCACCCAACTCGAGGAAGCCGCACCACCGCCGCTTGGAGCAGCAGCGCTGCTACCGCCGGGCGTCCCGGATGGCCCGGAACCGCCGGTAGATCCGCTGGGTCCGGAGGAGGAACCACCACTTGAGCCGCCGGAGGTGGAAACGTCAGGTGAGCCACCCTGCGCCGTCGAATTTCCGGAAGATGGTGAACTGGCCCGGCCCGCATTTCCCGCAGCGGAAGCGCCAGCGGCGGCAGAGCCGCCACCGGTCATCACAGCTGCACCGCCGGCCACGGCGGCACCGACCACAGCAGCGCCGGCTGCCATTGCCATGGTTCCGCCAGCAGCTGAGCCCATCGCGGCCGTCGCGGGGCTAAGGAGTTTCATCAGCGCCGGAAGGGCAGCAACGGCCAGCACCAACAGCAACATGCCGTTGATGACGCCTCCAATACCGTCGTCACCCGACTTCAACTTCCATGCGAATGCGTAAATGATGGCCGCGACCGGCTTGTAGATCAGGAAAGCAATCAGCCACTTAGTGACAGTCGAAAAGCCGCCCTCAGCGCCGCGGATCATGGCGGCGGCGGCGGCAACGGGCCACACCGCGATCAGCAGCGGCAACACGGTGGCGCGGACGATCATGATGATCCATTGCAACAAAGTGGCGATCACCCCGAAAATCCCTGCCACAATCGCCAACCCGGGCCCGATCTGGCTAACAGCCCCAGCGGCCGGGCCGAGCTGGCTATATCCGTCAACGGTCACGCCCGCTTCTTCGAGGATGTATTTGGCGAAAGCGTCGCCGGCAGGGATGGCCACCTGCATCAGGGCTGTCCCGGCCGTAGTGACCAGGAAGACCATGAACAAGGCCTTGGAGACCTTCACTGCCTGATCCCCACGAGCGTGGACCATCGTCCATACGCAGGCGACCATGATGCCCACCGTTGTCAGGAAGATGCTGATGACCTGCAACTGGTCCGTCAGCCACTGCATGGACGCACCGTCCAGGCTGACCAGCATCCCGGCATCCAGCCACGAGGTCAGGAATCCCTTCATGATCGAATCCCAGGCGCCCATCATGGCTTCGCCCAGATTGTTGGCGCCGGAATCGACAGCAGAGTTGACCGCACCTTTGGTGGCGTCACCCACGCCGCCTACCACGCCCGCAACGACGCAAGCTACCCCGTCTGTTAGAGGATTGCAGTTAGCCATTTTGACCGCTCCACTCCACAAAGCCACCCTTGACCGGTGCGGGCGGCTGCCCAACAAACGTCGAACCATCGTCCAGGACTTTGAACTTCCAGTCCCCGTCGACCCAACGGAACGTAAGGGGAAGACCGGCGTAACCTGTGCTGCTCGCAGCGGTGGCCACGACGAGCGTTATGGACGCTTCGTCTCCGGTGAAGCTGTCCACGATGAATCCGGAGAAGGTCGCAGGAGTAGTTCTTGCCGCCTTATCCGGCGTCTTGTCCAGCAGGACCTCTTTTCCGGGGGAATCTATCGCGTAGAACTCCCCCGCTTGGCGGGCGTTGATGAGATTTCCTGCCGCGTTCATCGACACGGCTGTGAGTGCTGCGCCGAGCGGTGAGCGGGCGAAGCACGCCGGGAAGCCATCCTTTGTCTTGGTCGGGCCATAGGTGTCCGAGACCGGCCACGTCCAGCCGTTCTCCGCTTCCCAGCGGAGGTCCTTTGGCATCGCCGGTTTGGAGGACGTGTCCCCTTCGGGCACGTCGCATTCCCCTGTTGCCTCGGTGGTTTCCCCTGCTACTGGGGCCGGCGGTTCTGCTGTTCCAGCTGGTTTGACCAGGATCAGGAACAAGAGAATTGCCACGAAAAATACCAATGCGACCGACGCCCACAGCGCGACCTTTCCCCTCAACGTTTGGGGGTTCTGTACCTTGCTCATGCGTGGCCTCCTTATCCGACGAACAGTGCGCCGAGAACGCCGGCAGTGCCCAGGCCGATAGCGCCCGTCAGCCACCAGCCAGCCTTGCCCATGAACTCTTCACCGCGGCCGCGTTGGTGAGCAAAGAACAGGCCGATGAACAGGATCATCAGGCCAAGCACGGCGAGGGAACCGCCGATGATCTTCGTCCACATCAGAACGGTGTCCAGGCCGTCCTGGACTTCCGTAGGCAGGGGCTTGGCCTCGGCCAGAACAGAGGTTGCCACGTCGGCGATTTTGGTGACTACGGTCATTTCATTTCTCCTTTGGTAGTTGGAAGCGCGGCACGGACCTTTGCCAGGTCCTTTGCCGGTACATCAGTGAAATCGGCCAGTACAGAGCGCTTTACCAGCAACCCCGGCACCCACGGTGCGGGGACCAGGGGAACGGCACCGGCAAGAACCTTGAGCTCGTTCTGGATCAGCTTTGGTGTCCGTCCCGGAGCGGAAGGGACGATCAGGACCGCGTTGAACGCGGCCGGGCCATGGGCGGCGATAGCTGCCTTGGCCGCGTCAATGCCGTGCAGGCTGGCGCGGGCGACGAGCACGACCGGTATCCCGTCCGCCGGAAGCTGGGGTCCGTGGTCGGTGCCGTCCAGGATCGAGGCCCAGGCCGTGGCCCCTGCCCCGCCGTGGGCGGCAACGAAACCGGCAGGCTGTTCCTCAGCTGGCGGGGTAGGTTCCTCAGCAGGTGCGGCGGCCCGGACTTCCGGCGCGATGCTTTGCGCGGCCGTCAGCCAGGGGCTGACGTTCTCGGTCTTTTCGGTCACGTTCATAGCCCACGCGCCACCGCAGCTGCCGCCCGCAGCCACGCCCTGCGCGTTGCAGGCTGGAGGGCGCCAAAACGGATCTGACCGGACTTCAACGCCTCATCAAAAGGCACCACAACCACGTCCCGGACATAGGGCCGGAACTTCTCTGCCGTCTCCTGTGAGAGTCTGGCTTCACCTCTCTGACGCTCGGAGACGATCACCACAGCATTGGAAGCGAGTCCGGCTGAGCGCTCTGCCTTTAGGTCCAGGCCTTGCAATGTCAGGAGAGCGGCCTCTACCCGGTCCTCTTCGTTGGTGGTGGGAACCACCAGCTGGTCCGCGTGGTCGATCATGCGGTTCCACTCGGCGCTTCGGTGGTTGTTGCCCGAATCCATGAGGATCAGCCGGTAGTACTTGGAGACCACCCGGTGCAGGACGTCGACCTCTTCAGCGGTTACTTCGTGCGTGCCATCCACGTCAGCGTCAGAGCGCAAGACGTCGTACTTGTCGGTGCTCTGGTGGTGAACGAATGCGTTGATGTCCGCCGACTGGGCTGTCGGCGAGAGCAGGGCATCAGCGGCGGCGATTACGTCGAGTGCGCTCCTGGCATGATCACCCGTCTCTGTACGCCACCCCAAGGTCCCTGTCGTGGGGTTGTTGTCCCATCCCACGACGCTGCCACCGTTGCGGCCGAAAACGGCAGCCAAGCCAGCCACTGTGGGTGTCTTGTTCGATCCGCCTTTCTGATTCACCACGGCAATGGTGCGGGTGCCGGCGAAATGCTTGGATGCCAGCCGGATATCCTCGCGTTCGCTCAGCTCATCCTCTGACGGCGCGAGGGACAGGCCCAAGCTGTTCAGCCATCCCCGAATGCCCTGAGTAGCCGGCTCAACGGCGCTGGGGGCCGCAAGAAAGCTTCCCGCTTCCCTGATGGAACGGCGGGTAGCAGCTGCTTGTGCAGTTGCCGCGGCTGGCTCCCTAACGACGGTCGTAGTGGCTGCAGCGGCTGCGAGGGAGGTTGTGGCGGCCTGGATGCGCTCAATGATCTCGCTGGCATCTTCCGGGACAGTGGTGGGCTGCTCTTCCTCGACTTCACCGAACGGTGAGACCACCAGATATGAAACCCCGGTATCGTCCATGGAGGTCACACGGACGGGGCGGCCGAGGGTGGCTGCTTCTCCAATGACACGCTTCATGAGTGCCTGGCGCAGGTGGTTCACGTCCGGGGCTTCGTAGGGGTGTTCTTCTCCGTTGATTTTCAGGACTCCGGTGTTGTCACCGTTGATGATGGCGCTGATCACCGGTTCCGGCTGGATCAGCGATTTTTCGATTGCCATGTGCCTACCTCTTTCGTTTCGGAGTGGTGATGGTGCTTAGGAATCTTTGGGAGCGATACGGGTGATCAGCCACGGTTCCTCCTGCCCTGACCGGTGGAGAGAGAGCACCCACCTGCCGTTGTTCGTGGAGAACTCCGCCGTGACCGACATGGGGTTCCCCTTCTCCCTAACCAGGACCGGGCCAGAGAGGACCTTTGTGACAGGGATGCGGCCGGGGTCGATGTACTGCGCGGACTCCTGATAGTCGGCGGACATGTGCGGCTGGAGCGCATCGAACCATGCCCGTTCGGTTACGTCCGGGCGCGCGAACTTCCCCATCAGGTCAACGGCAAGAGCCTTGACCTCCGCTTCCGTGGACGCATCCCAGGTCACCACTGGCACGCCGTGGTCCTCGTCGTGCTCGTGCAGTTCAGCCGAGGCGCTGCTTGTCTCGGCAGGCTGAGGTCTGGTGTTCGATGCCGGGGCCGCACAGCCGGTAACGGCCACCGCGACAGCGGCCAGGAGAAGACCGAAATTCTTGATGCTCATTAGAAGCTCACTCCCTGTGCTTTGAGGATCGGTGCTGGGTCTGTGGTCTGGTTGACCGGGACCATCGGGTTGGGCAAGGCTCCGGAGAAGAACTCCATGTGCAGGTGCCGGCCGGAGACATTCCCTGTCGCGCCCTCGGTTCCCAGTGGGGTTCCTGCGGCCACCACGTCGCCTTCCTTGACCTTCAGGGAACCTGCTTCCATGTGATAAAAGCCGATGGTCAGCTTCCCGTCTGTGGTCTGGCCGGTTACGCCCGTGCCGAACATGCCATCGAGGTTGCGGACCTTGACGATCTTCATGTCCGTCACGGCGACTATGGTTCCGGCGTGTCCGGGGGTGGCGAAGTCCATCCCATAGTGGAAGTTCGCCAGCACTCCCCCCGCCGTGCCACCGGGTGCTGCGCGGGGGCCGTAGCCACTTGTCATGACAGCGTCAGCCAACGGGTGGACCCACTTACCGGACAAGTCACCTATGACCGCTCCCCCAGCGCTGGGGCACGCTCCGCTGGCATCAATCCCGGCAGCGGATTCCCCACCGAGGGACTTCACAACCTCAGCTGCAGCAGCACGGAACTGCGCGTAGTGGTCCTCCACGGCGTTGCGCTGCACCCGGTGAATGGCCGTACTGGGCTCCAACTGCTCCCACCCAGCAACCCTGCTCAGCGCCTTGAAGAAGTTCGTGGCGCTGATGTAGGGGTCCATCCGGTCCGAGTAGCTGCCCCATGCGCCGTTATCCCGCTGCTGGAACAGCCCGCGCGAGTCAGGACCAGCAGTGTCGCCGAAGTCGATGACGTTCAGCGTGGACTCACCAATAGCCGCCTGAACACCAAGAATCTGAGCCGCCGCCGGCATATTCAGATCCCTGGCCGCTTTCATGATCGTGGCCGCGTTCTCCAGCTGCTTCCCTGAGAAAGCACCAACCTTCGCCGGGATACCGCCGACGGCAACGCTTCCGCCGGACACGCCACAGGATTCAGCCGCCCTCGCGCCGCCCGCACCCAGGAACAGCACAACAATCAAAATGGGGGCCAAAAGAAAAGCCCCCAAAGCCACAGCAGCTGACGAACCGCCCCTCACGAACACACCAGCGATACGTCTACGCGATGTGAAATAGCTCCCCCTAGTTGTGGGCCCCAGCCCCTCACGAACCTTTGAGTGTTTGTTTTATTTATACTCTTCACCAGAGTATCGTACTTAGTTGTACGGTGGGAGGGGATCACGACTCGATAAGACAAAATGGGAGGGTGCCACGCTATGTTCAACCCTCCGCAGCGACCCCGCCCCGGGCGGCTCAGGTGATTTCCTTGCTGGGCGTGAACCCTTTGCGCGCTGAAATACTCAAGTTTTTGTTTGAGCACCAAGAGGGTGGAACCAGCGGCGACATAGGCCGAAGCATTGGAACTGGATATCGAACCATCTTGTGGCACCTGACTCAGCTCGAGGAGCTTGGTGCAGTTGTTTCCAATGCCGGCGAACGGCGCATCGGACAGCGAGTTCTCTACACCGTCAATCCCGAAGCGTTCGACAATGCGGCGCGGGACCTTATTGCGTACATCAAGGGTGAGGGCCGGCTCGACTGAGACTGCCTGGGGGGTCTCTCGAACGAGTGATAGTAGGTTCCACCGGAGCCAATTGGCGTAGTACCCATAATCAAGGGGGATGGAGTGGCATCCATGAAGCGACTTATGCATTGATCAGACCGGTTAGCGCGCCTGAGCATGTCATGCCGCGAGTCTACTGAAAATATTTCAGTAGTGAAAATTTTTCAGTCCGAAGAATGGTTACTTATCGGCCCGCGGCGGGAGATTTCGTAGTGCCCGCGTCACTGCACGGAGGGCTTCCACGTTAACCTCGCCCAGGACTCTAGCCGCGAAATGCTCCACTTCGGCTATGCGATAGGCCTCAATCAAGCGGAGCTCAGCCTCAACCCGTTCAGGAATCGGACCGCTTCGCTGAAGCAGGTAATTTTCGTCCACGTCGAAGAAGTAAGCCAGTGCCTTTAGCAGCTCTGGATCCCAACGGTTATCAGGAGATCCGGCGAGCAGCCTGTGCCAGCGGGTTCTGGTCAACGTGATGCCCTGTTCCGCCAGTCCCTTGCGGACATCCTCATAGGTGAAGCTGTCGGCGTCCTTAGCATGAACGATATCCAGCAGAAGCTGGATTTTGGATGCGAGCACCTCTTTGTCAGTTCGCTGATCCATGGGGTCGTCGTTTAAGTTCACGCCTTATCCTGCTCTCGGCTGACGAGGGCGCCTGTGAGACGCTGGCGTTGTTCTGCCATATGCAGCGAATTCACGGGCCCTCCTTGTTCCGTCATTAATGAGACCAGCTTCCCTGTCTTAGCAGCTGGGCAGTCCCAAGTGTTTATAAGTCAGCCAACAATGAGAGTATATGAGGCTCCGAATGCGACGATGCCCGTCATGAATCCGACAATGACCTGGAGAGCAGAGTGGTCTCGAAGGTAAACCCTGGACCAACAGACGAGTGGAGCGGCCACGACGAACGGAAGCCCCAGCCAGCCGAACATCAGGACAGCTGAGACCGTTGCTCCTCCCAGCGTTAGTGCGTGGCCCGACAACTTCCAGATCGGGCTAATCACGATGAGAGCGACAATGCCACAAAGGATGCCGCCGATCAGTCCCCAGACCGGTTTGGGGGTGCCCATGACCGAGAGAATTGCACAGCCAAGTATTGACGATCCCAAGGTCCACAGCATGACCGGACGTCGCTGTTTCTTGTCTCCAACGTGGTGATCGGTTAGCTGTCCTCGTTTCGCCAGAAGTAGGACTGCGGCGAAAGGCACTAGACAGATGAATAGGGCAGCGACAACACCTGACCAGATGGATGCCGCCCACTGCTCTGACATGAGAGAAGCCAGAATCAGCAGGAGGGAAAGAACGACAGGCGGTTGCGCCACCTCAGTTGACGTCCTGGCGAGCCGGCCTATTGCTGTAGACGATCTCGTCACCGTCAGGGTCGTGGTTGCTGCTGTCAACGTTCTGCCTTTACTGACAGCATCGATTGCAAAGAACCGACCCCGCCATCAAATCGCACTTGCACTGCGTCTATGACGTGGCCGGCAAGCTTGGGTGTGGAGTGCTCCGCGGCGATTTTGTGATCGCCGGAGCGGATGACGTATTCGTACAAGCGCGCGGAAGGGCCCTTGCTGAAGAAGCTGCCGGCGATGCTGGTCATCCAGGCACCGTAGGAAAGGCCCCAATATGCCCTTCCCACCGTGGCCGTAAGGAGCACTAACGCGGCCCGGTCCCACAGCTGTAAGCGGCGCCACGCCTTAACTGCGGGAGGGATGCCCAAGCCGAGCGATGTGACAAGAACGCCGCCGTAAAAAAGAGGAGAGAACATGGCGTAAAAAAGCTCCTGAAGAGCCGTGCCGCCCAGGTTGGTGTGCATCAGAGCCATATAGGCGATCTCTTCAATAGAGGCGAGTGCAACCAGTCCCATACCGACGGCTACGACTCTGGAGCTTACGCGTACGGGAAGGCTCGCTTGGGGTCGAAGGCAGATGCGAAGGACAGACATTGCGAGTAGTGCCAGAATGCTCATGTAGACGGTGGCATAGATCAAGACCGGCAGCTGGTGAACAGTTGCAGGCACATACTTGGAAACCGAGCCAACAAAGCGCTGGAAAAGGAATGGGATGGTGATGGCCGCCGCTGCCAGGCCGAATCCAAGGGGACGATGGCTGAAACGGGACCGGTAGCTGCCGTCCAGTGAGTAAGCTGCGAAGATTCCCTCCCGCACCAGCCATACGGCGCCTGTGACGCAAAGATTGCGTACAAGATGGATGAAGTTGATTCCGCCAAGTGCAGCGTCAATGCTGCTCTCCGGTACAACAACTCCAGTCAAAAAGAGGCCAAGAACGCCAATTCCTATGGCACCAAGAAAAGCCGTTGAGGATCCCCATCGAGTGACGAAGTACAGGCGGAAAGCGAATACCGTCGTCAGGATCCAGAACGCCGCGGCGATCATAAACCGAACACTCTCTCGGCATTTGTGGCTTCCTTCTGTGGCGCCGTGTGCAGGACCTGCGCAAGGCCGAAGGCCAAATTTTCAGCTGCCGCTTCGGACTCATCCAAGGGAACGTCCACGGCGCGACACATCCAGCTGACGCCGTTGCGCTTACCAACTCCAGAAAAAAATGACCCTCCGATCATCCCATCGAGAGGTTTACCTTTGTGTCCCAGGAGAATATGGCTTAGTTCATGCAGCACCACATGAATGCTCCAGGAGTTGGCGCCTTTAAGGTAGCGGACGATGCCATGAGTGGCAGTATCGATCCATTGGCCAGTAACGCCCTCGCCGAGGCTCTCCACGGAGCCTTCCTCAAAGACGAGACTCTTCCCATACTTTTCTTGAACGGCCGTTACCAGATCACCCAAACTTGGGTACGACGGTAGGTTCAGCGACTCAATGACATCCACGGTCAGCTTGGACTTTTCCATTGGCCGATCTCCCATATCGGTTTCCACTTTCTAAGGCTTCAGTAGTCTACTGAAAAAATTTCAGTAGTGTGTAGTATGAAATCAGTGCCTGCCGCAGGGCTTCAGCAAGGGGCCACCCTACCAAGCTTCGGTCTGGCCCGCTTGTCACAGAGACCGTCGAAGGAACACCTACATGAAGATCAGCGTGTCGGAGCCAATTAAGCCTAGCCATATGGCTATCGTGAGCCACATGGGAAACGTTCTTCGCCGCAGACGTGGTACAGGTGTCAGCAATGTGCAGACCAACTATTCCATCCCTAAACACTGCAAGGACAAGCTACACGCGGTCTCCGAACGTATGGGAATGAGCGATGCCCAGGGCCTTGAACTGATCTTGGAGCATCTCGAACTTGAAGCGGACGGCCTGCCATTTTGGGTAGATCGAGAGAGCCTGCAGGAGGCATTGCCTATAGCTAAGGCCAGTTAAAGCAAGAAGGCCCGCTTTCGCGGGCCTTCAAAAAGTATGTCGTTCAGATCCTTATCTTGCCGGATCACGATCTGAACTTTTTCCAACACCCACCCAGTGGGTGGATCTTGTTGTACCCATCCATTGGAAAGGAACTGGTCTCATCGTACCTGACCCTTCTTCGACGTCAATGCATGTCATGTCTCGTGTGTCGCGTCCAGTCAGGCCTGAGCAGGCGTGGGCTGCCTTGGCTCCGTTGTTGGCGGGCCAGCCGCGTGTCCGGTTGTCGCGTGATGGCGGCAGGTCGTACCCACAGAAGCATGAACGGGATCTGACCGGCGCTCTTCCTTCCTTCCCGGCCGCCGTGCGCATTTTCGGGAAAGACGGCACATGCGCTGCGATCTTCCTGGACTTCGACTCCTCCACCGGCGGCGTCGACTGGGTTGAGGCGGATGTGAAGGCCCTCCAGACGTGGCTGTACTCCTGCGGTGCACGTTGGATTGAGGACTACTCCCCCAGCGGCGGCCGCCACGTATACGTTCCGTTGGAACGGCGCGTAACCTTCGCTGAAGCGCGTGATCTTGTCGAGGCCTTGGGCACCCGGTACCGGAGCCTGGACAAGACCCCGCACCAGAACCTCAATCACGGCTGCATGCGCGTTCCTGGTTCAATCCATAAGCGTGGTGGCCACCAGGAATTGGCCATGAGCCTGAACATGGCGTACGACGTCGTCCGTCGGCCGAATAGCCCGGCTGTGTGGGCCAAGCTGAACGCGGAATTGGCGAGCGAGATTGCAGCCGCACGCGCGCTGCGCTTGGAGCAGTCCTTCACGCCGTCTACGGCTGATGCAGCCAAGGCCCCGCAACTGATGGGTCGGATGTCCCGCGCCATGCAGCAGCTGGCCGTCACCGGGCTTTACGACGCGAACCGTTACGCCACTGATTCGGATGCCCGCCAGGCGGTCATTGCCGGAGCTGCGGCCGCCGGCTTGGAGCTCACGGATGTTGAACGCCGGATGCTGCAGGGTGTTTGGCCGGGACTGGCCTCGTTCTATGCCCGGTACTCAGCCAGGAACCGTATGCCGGCCCTGAGGCGGGACTGGGCAAAAGCAGTCTCCTACCTGCACAAAAACCAAGGATCCAAAGCGGGGGAGAACAATGCGCGTAAATCCCCCACAAGCCCGCCAATTACACAGCCCCCATGGTTACAGGGAAATTCAGCTTTGACGGATTCCGATGCTGAGCATCGGTTCATCCGGACATGGCGTAACGCGCTCAAGCTCAAGGAACCGCGCTATAAGGACTCTAGGAACGGCTTGGCGCGGAGGATGATCCTGCGGGCGCTGGGAGAGGCTGCCCACATGACAGCGTCACGGTTCGTTGAGTTTGGTGTCAGATCGGTCGCCGTGGCCACCGGGCTGGATCACACCACCGTTGCCGGGCACCTACGGGCGCTCAGGTCAGAGAAAGACCCGCTGGTAACCCTTGTCGAACAAGGACGGGGAACCAAGGGAGATCTCTACATGCTCACCATCCCGGAGGACGTGAAGCCGGCAGCTGAGGACTTGTCCTGGCGAAAGGGCAAGATCCATGCCCTTCGCCCGGTATTCCGGGAACTGGGCCTGCCGGCCGCGTTCGTCTATGAGGCACTGGAACATTCCCCTGAGCCGCTGCGGAGCGTTGACCTTATCCAGGCTGCAGGTGTATCCAGAACCGCACTACGGGAAGCTCTTGAGATCCTGGCTGCATGGAACCTCATTGCCCGGGACAAAGGCCGTGCCTGGTCAGTTGTGGCCACCACATCGCTGAAGGACCTTGCCGAGAGGTTCGGCGTACTTGAAGTCGTGGCCGTGCAACTCCGAAAATACAAGGAAGACCGCACGGTTTGGAAGGAATGGCTCTCCAAACGAGCCCACACCGTTGCCGAGCTGCGCTCCCCCACCGATGACTACGCATGGGAGCAATTCGAAGGCCCCCCAGAAGAGTGGACCCTGGCCGACATGGCCTTCACCGCCACCGGCTAGGAGTCTGAAGTTCCCAGGGCGGGTGGTGGATCAAAAGCTGACTCGCCGGCGTTCCAGGTGAATCGTGCCAGGAGTAGGCTGCGGACATGGAGGACGAAAGAGCCCGGAAGGCTCGCGGAATTTCACGCGGTCTCTTTTGGGTATATCTCGCGTTACTGGTTTCCCAAGGGATAGTCCAGGTCGGCCTGCTCTCTAGGCGTATGGGCGGGACATGGCGGGACAGGGACTACGTATCCGCCGGGCTGCTGGTCCTCATCCTGATCCTGCTAGTGGTCCTCATAATGATGCGCCGCAGGCACGGGGCCGAGGAAGACGCCCGCCGTGCGGAGGAAAAAGCACGCCGCGCAGACTGGGACCGCCGGGGCAGGCAGCTATGACCATATACACTGAACATTATGTCATGACGTATTTATTTATTGCTTAATTATGTCTTGACAGATATATTGATTGATAGATGTACGTAATCTTCCAACCTCGACCGAATGTTTTCCTCGGGGTGTCCGTCAAGATTGATGTACAGATAGACATCCAGATTGATAGATATCTATCAATCAATCTGTCATGATGTATTTATTCGAAGAGAGAAGAGCCATGAAAGTTACCGCAATAGGCAACCGTAAGGGTGGCGTCGGCAAGACGTCAGTCACTTTGGGTCTAGCCGAAGGACTCCGTCTTATTGGCAAGAAGGTTCTCGTCGTCGACTTGGATCCGCAAGCAAACGTCACGGATGCCCTTGAAGGAGCTGGAGAATTCGACATCTTTGATGTTCTCTACGGTGGGGAGGCGGGCACCCTCGGCCAGGCGATAACCGCAACTTCATGGGAGGGCATTGACCTTATACCTAGCTCCGAGTCCCTAGCGCGCTTGGAGTCGGAAAGCATTATGACTCCGGAGCTGCGACTCAAAGCGGCGGCTTGGGGTGCAGAGGAGCTGGAATCCTACGACCACGTCCTCATTGATCTTCCGCCTGCTTTAGGCAGGCTGACTCTCAACGGGCTGATTTGGGCCCAGCGCGTAGTGGTGGTCACGGAACCAGCTGCATTCTCGGTTAAGGGAGTTACGGAGTTCCTGGAAACGGTGAAGAAGGTGCAATCTCTTCCGCACTTGAATCCAGCCTTGGAATTAATGGGCATCATCATCAACAAAATCAGTTCGCCGCTGACCGGCGAACACGCGTTCCAAATCGGCGAGCTCGAAGCCGAGTACGGCAACGACGTGATGACTCCGCATCTGCCTCTGAGGACGGCAATGCAGGACTCGATCAGCAGCAGGGCGCCGCTGACCAAATTGAGCAGTAGGGGAGCGGGGATCATGACAGAGAAGTTTGTCACCCACGCACGTTATTTAGATGGAGTGAACTAGATGGCCATAGATAGAAAGTCTTCGATTCGTAAGGCTCCAGCAGCCGATGTCGTTGATGTCCTCACTTCTGGAACGGAAACGCGGACTTCGGAGCCGGCTCTTGAGGTACAAGCCTCCGTGGATCCGAAACACGCACAATCCTTGTCTGCAGCGATAAGAAGGCCCGGACCTGGACGGCCGAGGAGCAAACGAAGGATGGAGCCCTTTTCGTCGAAGATCGAGATCGATCTCCGCGATGAGCTGGATCAATACATAGATTCCCACGACCTAACGATCATCGATTTTCTTGATGAGGCAATCAGGGACCGCCTAAAAAAATAATTCCGTCTAGACAGAATTATTCAGCACCTTCGTGGGCAGTGCACTATCCTGGCACTTGAGGCCTTCGTCGAGGGTGCAGATCCCGCCACGGCCCTGGTGACAAGAACGGATGACTTTCGGCAATGCAAGACGGGCAAGATGCTGCAAACTTCTGGCGGGCAAGTACCCGCTGCGAGGGAGTAGCCCTTTCCGATCCAGGCGTTGAACAGCGGGACAACTTGCAGGTAATGCTCAGTTCACCAAGCTCGAACGCGCCGTATTCAAAAACGACCGTTTTCGGTCCTCTCGGCTTCCAGGCGGGGATCAGGCCACAGAGCGCATGGATACGGCGATCTTCTGTTGGTCAGTGGGCTTCAAGGATCGTTTCTGACCAGTAGGCGAATGTACGTTTGAGGAACCTCTACTGCGTCAAGCTGTTTATCCATTCGAAACCAGACTCCACTGCCTTCGTGGTGACCGTGGTGCCTGCAGTCCGCGCCAGCTCGACGGCGTACTTCAGATAAGCGCTGCCCTTGTCCTTGGTGTCCGCTGTAACCGCTGTGGTCGTCAGTGCGCCCACCAATTGCATAGAGGCTGTTCTGGCAGCTGCCGCCCCGTCGGTTGCCATGTTGTCCATGGTGAAGCGCACTTGTTGGATCAGCTGGATTAGATACCGTTTTGCAGAGTCCGATAGGTGGCTATCGTTGCGAATCAAATCCTCAGCATGAAGTAGTGTCTCAAAGACGTTGGCCTGAACGTCTCCGAACTCAGGTTCCCACTTCACGATGTCAAGCAATGATGCGAGGGAATGAAGCATGTCCAGTGCTGCTTCATCCACAAGAGGCTCGCTGGAGGCGGTTGTCCATCCCGTGCTGAGGCCGAAGATTCCTTTGAACCAAGCAGGGATCTTTTTTCTATAGACGGATACGTCTGTCCCGGAATCGGCCAGCGCATTCAGCGCGACCTGGATGTCGCTGAGCCAATCAAGCGCGCGCTGATGCTCCGCCCAAAAGTTAAGTGAGTTGGGGTCGCCGCCTCGAGCATTCAGAGCGCTTTGATTCGGTGGTATTTCCCAGGTGCCAAAGAGCGCGAGAAGGCTGCGTGCACTGTTCATGTGTCCCCATGTTCGAAGTGGTTTTGATTGAGTCTATAGATTCTGTGCACGGAATCGGCCGATTCCGTGCGCTGCGGGCCGTTGCCGCGACACGTGTGACTTTCGGCGGTAAATGGCGGCTTTTTCACGGCGCAATTTGTCGCTTGGAACAGCCCGCAAGGGGAACCCTAACCGGTGTGTTAAATCGGTGAGCTTGGTTTTTTACGGGTGCTCAGCCAACGTTGAAACCGCCGTTGCTGTAAAGGATCTGACCGTTCATCCAAGAGCCTGCCTCCGAGAAAAGGAATCGCACGAGATCTGCGGTGTCTTTGGCCGTACCGAGGCGCCCACCAGGTGTCGCTCCGATTCCCGATCTACGCGCTGCATCGTCCATCCACCCAGTATCAATGGGGCCTGGGTTCACGACGTTCGCCCGAATCCCACGGTCGGCCAGTTCGATGGCCGCCGATGTGACGATTCGATCGAGTGCACCCTTGCTCGCACCGTACGGCAGGTTGTGCACGGTATGGTCGCTCGTTAGTGCGACGATACGCCCACCGACCTCGCCAGGGACGGTAGTTTCCGGCAACTGTTCCGCGAACGCGCTGATGAGGAGCCAGGTCGCGCGCGCGTTCACTGCAAAATGACGGTCCCAGCTCTCCAGCGTGGTCGTCAGGATTGAACTGTCCACTGACTCACAGTGCGACATGACGAGACCCGTCACCGGCCCGAGAATCCGCGCTGTCCGGATCAGTTCGGCCGGCACCGTTGGATCGCTCAGATCCCCGGGAACGAGCTCGACCGAGACACCAAGTGCCCTGCACTCGTCGGCGATGGATTCCGGGTCATCTATGTCCCCCTCAAGCCCTACGCGCTCGTCGTAGGGCGTCCAGTAGTTGAGTACGAGGTCCCAGCCGTCGTGCGCCAAGCCAACGGCGAGTCCCGCCCCAATGGAACGTCGCCTCCCGACTCCCGTCACTACTGCAATTTTTGAATAGGCTTGCATGCTCATGGTCCGACTCTAGGGGGCGGGATGGAAGATCGCTTGGACAGGCTCATCGGCCGGACGTTCCGCGTTCTCAGCGGGCAAGCACCGAATCCACGATCTGCTGCGCGGCCTGGTCCGCTGTGATGTGTGTGGTGTCGATGACCTCGGCTTCATTGTGGAGCCAGTTATGAGCTGCCTCGGCGTATGGCTCCAAGCACGCGAAGCGGAACGTTGAGGGGCCGAGGACTTTGTCATTCTGTATGCGGTCGCGGAGCGTGGCCTGGTCGGAATGGAGCACGAAATGCTGGACCGGAATGCCGTGCCCGGTAAAACCATCACTGATCTCGCGCCAGTAGCTCTCGACTAAGACAGTCATCGGCATCACGAGTATGCCTCCGGTGTACTCGAGCACGCGCCGAGCGGTTTCGACAACGAGCCCCCCGCCACGGCTCCCAGTGCTGGAAGTTGTCCGTCGCAGGAAGTCCCGGCTTGATGTCCATGAGCACCTCACCGACCTTCTCACCGTCGAGGACGCGCGCATCGGGCAGCAATTGCTGCACGAGCACGCTCGTCGTCGTCTTTCCCGCCCCGTGGGTGCCGTTGAGCCAAACAATCATGAACCGAACTCTAGTGCCAAAGAAGTTTCTATCACGCGTCCGTAAGACGGTCGATCAGCGTGCCGCTGAAAGCCGCTGACGAGATCCGAGTGATGCCGGGTCCGGGCTATCTACGTAAGACCCGCACGGTGAAATGAACGATGAGGGGGCGCTAACAGCAACGGCCGGCAGGGACGACGCGGCATGCCACTATCTCGGAAGCACGTTTCGTCAGGGCCCACGCTGCCGACGTCAAAAACGACCGTTTCTGACCACTGCAGGACAAGGCCTTGAAATGGGCCCTAGATGGCCGAGACCGTCTGTCAGAACTCGTTGTCGACTGGTACTGACGTCGAAACCTGGAACAGAGGGTTTTTGACGTGCCCGTTTCGGCCGTGGGTGCCAGGGTCTGCCTTTGTCGGTTTAGATGAGGTACCGGTAGACCGTGGCGCGGGAGACTCCGAGCATCTTGCCGATGTCGGTTGCGCTGATTCCTTTGCCTTTGAGTTCCTTGGCCCTGGCTGCATCTGCGGTGTCCACTTTCCGGGGCCTTCCGCCGCGGCGGTTGTTTGCAGCGGCTGCGGCGAGTCCTGCCCTGGTGCGTTCGATCATCGTGTCACGCTCCAGCTGCGCGAAGGCGGCCATGATCGTCAGCATTGCTGTGCCCATGGGCCCGGTCGTGTCCAGCCCTTCGGTGAGTGAGCGGAAACCTGCTCCTTGTTCCCTGATGTTCTCCACGACGTCAAGGACGTGCCTGGTGTTGCGTCCCAAGCGGTCGAGCTTCCAGACGGTTAGTACGTCACCGACCTCCAGCCTTTCCATGGCCTTGGAGAGTTGAGGGCGTTCGATCGTGGATCCGCTGACGCCGTTGTCGGCAAAGATCCTGGCTGCGCCGGCTGCCTTGAGTGCAGTTAGCTGCAGATCAAGGTTCTGTTCGGTGGTGGAAACTCTCGCGTATCCGATTACAGCCATTGGCCGTCCTTGTCTCTTAATCCCGAACGATTTGCAGTTGTGAGACTATCGGTTGTTAGACGGCATTTTGCGACAGGACGTGTCCGTGTCGCCATGCGGATCTTGGAAGCCGGCGGGGGAGTGGCCGGCCTGTCTCGTTAATCGATCGTATTTGAGACGAGCCTCTTGGCTGGCAGCGATGGCGAATGTCTCAGCAAGAGACGTTCTTGCTCTCAGCGGGTTCCTGGCGCCAGACAGGATGGAACTTGCGGTGACGACGCTGTCCGATGTCACGCTGTACGAGTCTATTTTCTACTTTCACCGATGAGCATCATCTCCGGAAGTCCCATCGTCCAGGGGTCGAAGTCTGTGTCAGCGAAGATGTGGATCCGAGACCCGTCGTCAAGAATGAAAATTGGGTCAATAAGTTGATCGTTATCTGACTCGAAGCCTGTGATTCTCAATCCAATCAAACCTTGAATTTTTTCCTCAAGATTGTCTGATTCCCAACTGAAGCGTGTTCCTGGACGGTCTACTGTCCAAGGGCACATCAGGGTCAACGACCAGGATTCTCCGCTGAGATTAACTATTGGGTCGTTCACATTGAATCTGAGAATCGTAAGTGGAAGGGCTTCTTTTAAGAACGCTTTCGGGGTCTTCAAAGTCATCACCAAAGCTCAACGTGGGTTCTGGAGCGGATGTAGTCTCTGTTTTCCGACGGGTTGAGGTTTCTCTGCCGAGGAACATTCCTGCCCGTGAACGGACTGATAGGTGAGTCGTTGCCGTCGGTGAAAGAAGCCCGTTTCGGCGCCGTCCCTGACCGTTGCATAACTCTGACCTTACTCCCGTCTGGGAGCGTAAAACCGGTGCCTGGTCTGGATGTTGGCCATTCAGGGAAGCCCGCAGAGCGAAATCCAGCGAGCATCCGGCTTTCGCTAGTCGGAACAACAACTCCATTCGGACCAGCAACGAAATCCGCCTTCGATGACACATTTTGGGAGACACTTGGGGATATACGAGGGGGGGAAGCTTGCGTCGCTAGGGCTTTGTTTCCGAGGCTTTGGGTGACTGATTTGCTGTTGGCGGCGGCCTGCCGCGCTGCTGCGATGAGGCGGGGCGCCGACTGGGCTGCGGCGCTGGCGGCATTTCTACTAGCCGAGACTGCGTTGCCGATCCACCTGCCAAGATACGGGGCTGCTTTGCCAGCGACAGCTCCGACTGCGCCGCCGAGGATTCCGCCGGCTGCGCCCCATCCTGCGGCTTGGGCCATTCCTGCCCAGTATTCCTGTTGACTGGGGGCTGGCTTGTTGCCCAGAGCCACATCGACGGCGTTTCCTGCAGCGTAACCGGCGGCAGCGCCGATGGCTCCTGCCGCTACTGCCACGCCGATTCCGCAAACCACACTCGCAACGCAAGCGGTCGCGGCAGTGACAACGACTGCCGTGACGACCACAGCCGTTACGACGTTCGCGATCGTTCCAGCGTTGTCGTGGACCCATTTTCCGATGTCGCCCCAGGAAAAGAGACCGGATGGGTCGGAATAGTTGATCGGGTCGTTGGCCGAGTAGGCATAAGGTGTGAAAGCGGCGGAGTTCTCTGTGTCCAGTAGGGGGTCCGGAGCGGTGAATACTCCGAGAACGGGGTCAAGGTCCCTAGCCCCAAGGTGGGTAAGGGCACTTACGGTATCGGCGAGACCGGCTATGTAGCCGTTGACAGCGCTGAATCCTGTGGGGTTGGCTGCGTTGGAACCGACCCCCGTGGTGCCTGCTGCCGCAGTTGAGTAGGAGCCGGAGCCGGTGGCGGTTTGGGTTGCTCCCCGGGCCAGTCCGGAGGGGTCTGTGAACCTTGTAACGGCCTTTGCAAGGGTTGCACCCTCAGTGGGTAAGACGACCGTTTGGGCAGTATCGACACTGTCGCTGACGAGGAACATGAGCTTGACAGCCCCGCCTGCGGCGGTGCGTTGCGCGACTGTTTTCCCGGCAAAGGTGTACGTGCAGGTCGCTGTTTTGACCGCACCTGGGGTTGAGTGGGCGGTGACCGATCCCAGCGTTACTGTGGTTCCGCTGCCGTCCACAAGTCCGACGAGGTTTCCGCCAGCATCGTAGTATCTGGTGCCTGTGCTGCCGGCTGTTCCTGCGGCTGGGGCGGGCGGGGTGCCGGCCCCCGCAGATGGGTTGGGATTGGCGGGGAGGGTGGAGGTTCCGGTGCTTGTGGCGATGAGTCCGTCCGGTGTGTAGGCAAGGGTTTGCCCTGAACGCCCGGTCATCCGCCCGGCAGCATCCCAGGTAAACGTGGATGTGGTTGGTGCGCCGGAGGCGGGGGTGGAGGTGAGGCTTTGGAGCCGGTGCGGGCCGGGCTGTCCTGTGGCCGGGGGAAGGTAGTAGCCGGAGGTGTCCGCGATGAGATGGACGGTGCCGTTGGAGTTGTTGGTGAAGGACACCGTTCCGTCCGCCCCGACGGGGGTGATGGCGAAGTTGGGTGTGGTTTGTCCTGCTACGAAGTTCACGTTCGAGGTGGACGGTTGCGGAGTGCCGCCGGCGTAGGCGGTGATGTTCCCGGCTGTGGTGGGGGCGGTGACAGTGATGTTCAGTGCGACGGCGGATACACCGGTGGCGGGGATACCTCCCTTGCCGGTGACTTTGAGCCTGACGGTCTGCCCGGCTCCGACCGGTCCGGTCACCCCGCCCGTTCCGTTGCGGGTATCGAGTTGGCGGAAAGGGGTTTTCGCGTCAAAGGCCCCCGGATCGGTGGGGGTACCGGCGAGGTAGTAGCCGGAGGTGTCTGCGAGGAGGTGGACGGTGCCGTTGGAGTTGTTGGTGAAGGAAACCGTTCCGTCCGCCCCGACGGGGGTGATGGCGAAGTTGGGTGTCGTTTCCCCTGCAACGAAGTTCACGTTCGAGGTGGACGGTTGCGGAGTGCCGCCGGCGTAGGCGGTGATGTTCCCCGCTGCGGTGGGGGCGGTCACGGTGATGTTCAGTGCCACGGCGGATACGCCGCTGGCGGGGATACCTCCCTTGCCGGTGACTTTGAGCCTGACGGTCTGCCCTGCTCCGACCGGTCCGGTGACCCCGCCGGTTCCGTTACGGGTATCCAGTTGGCGGAAAGGGGTTTTCGCATCAAAGGCCCCGGCAACGGTAGGGGTACCGGCGAGGAAGTAGCCGGAGGTGTCCGCGATGAGATGGACGGTGCCGTTGGAGTTGTTGGTAAAGGAAACCGTTCCGTCCGCCCCGACGGGGGTGATGGCGAAGTTGGGTGTCGTTTCCCCTGCAACGAAGTTCACGTTCGAGGTGGACGGTTGCGGAGTGCCGCCGGCGTAGGCCGTGATGTTCCCATCAGCAGTGGGGGCGGTCACGGTGATGTTCAGTGCCACGGCGGATACACCGGTGGCGGGGATACCTCCCTTGCCGGTGACTTTTAGCCTGACGGTCTGACCGGCTCCGACCGGCCCGGTGACCCCGCCTGTTCCGTTACGGGTATCCAGTTGGCGGAACGGCGTCTTCGCGACGAACGCCCCGGCTGCGGCCGGGCCTCCGGGGTAGGTGTAGTTTTCGGTGCTGGCCAGGGCACCTGCGGCGTCGAATCGTTTGACCTCGGAGCGGTCACCAGAGGGTGTGTAGCCGTAGGTCTGGGCATAGGGCGCCAGCCCCCCGAGCCCGGTCACCGATGTTGATGCCGGGGTCGGGATGCTGGAGCAGTTTTTGGCCGCGGGTGTCCAGACGGCTGCGAGCCGGGAGGCGTAGTCGTAGTTGTAGCACTGGTAATCAGCCGGTGCTCCCGGCCGGTTTGCGTAGGAGAGCTCCCGGGCAGTGAGTTTTCCAGACGGCGTGTAGGTGTAGCTGGTCGTGCCAAGGTCCGCGACGGCACCCTTGGCCCTGTTGGTCGCTGACTGGTTGGCCAACCGGCCGGTGGTGGCGTCCCAGGAGAAGTACTGCTCGTTAAGCCCGGTTGTGTCCGCCGTGGTGCTGTTGATGTTTCGGTCATACTGCTGGAACGTCGCAAGGTTGTTCAAATGGCTGTATTCGGTGCCACCGGCAATGGTGTCGCCATTCTGGTTAGCAATCGACGACGGGTTTTCGAAGGAGTCATAACCGAAGTTCAGCGTCTCTGCGGGCAGACCGCCAATGGCGGGGCTGACTTGAGTTTTGACGTTTCCGGTGCTGGTGTACGTCTGGGTGGTGGTGTAACTTCCCGCGTAATTCGTGATGGATGCGGGAAGCGTCGTCGTGGTGGTGCCGGGCAGGTAAGCGGCGTTGTACCCGGAGACGGCAGTAGTGACGGCTTGATCGTAGTTCGGCCCGTTGTACCGCGTGGCGCTGCTGACTTGACCCTTCTTCTCACCGTCGTAGGTGATTGTCTGCAGTGTGCGTGCTGTCCCGCCAGCTGGCGTGACAATCGTTGCTGTTTTGCGGTCCAGGTCGTCGTAAGTGTAGGAGGTAACGGTGCCTAAGGTGTCGGTGGTGGAGGCAGCGCGTCCGGTGGCGTCGTAGGTGGTGGAGAGCGTGCCGGTGTCCGGGTCCGTGGCGGAAACCTGGCGGCCGGCCGGGTCGAAGGACCAGGTCCACTGGTTGGACGCTGTGTCTGTCATTGAGGTCATCTGGCCGAGGGCGTTGTACCCGTAGCTGGTGACATCCGGCGTTCCCGAGGCCACAGTGCCCTTGTAGAGCAGACGGCTGGTGACGTTGCCTTCGGTGTTGACGATGGTCCGCGTTGCCGGTTCGTTTCCCGGTCCGGTAGTGGTGGACGTGTCCACGCCTGTGTAGGTGATCCGGGTGGTCCAGAGTTCCTGGTTATCCATGGTCAGGGCCTTGACGGTGGTGATGCGCCCTGCACCGTCGTAGTCGTACTGATCCGAGGACGGGACGGCCACGTTCGGGACCATAAGGGTCCCGCCGGGGTTGGTGGAGTAGTAGTAGTCGTTGTTGACGAGTCTCTTCGCACCATTGTTGTTGTAAAACGTATCGGCGGCGATGGTGCCGCCCCCCGGTGAGGGCTTTTGTGTTTGGCGTACCCTGCCGAGCCCGTCATAGATCTCGTAGCTGCTGATGGCTTCGCCATTGCCGTTGATACTGGTGTGAATAACCGAGGAGGGTGCTGTCTGGGAGATGGTGTAGCCCGTAGCCTCGGTCGGAACTGCGTTGGTGGCTTTGGGCCGCATGGGGTCCCACACTCCGGTCACACGTCCCGAGGCGTCGTACTGGTAGCTTGTGACGTTGCCGTTTTCGTCCGTGCTGGTGACCTTGTTGCCCCGGATAGCTTCGAAGGCGGTGCTGGTCTTCCAGCCCAACGGGTTGGTGGTGGTAGCTGATGTTGGCAGCCCTGAGGAGGGCGTGTAGGCCACCGAAGTTGTCCGTGCCGTGCCTGTTGAGTTGTCCGTTGAACTGACCGGCCGACCGAGAGTGTCATAGGAAGTGGATGGACCGGTCTGCCAGCTGGTGACTGTGGTTCCGGAGACAGCGGTGGCGATGTCGGTCCGGGCGGTGTTGCCAAGGGCTGGGGCCTGGTATCCACTGGCGCCCGGGACCGCTTCGGTCGATCCGTCGTAAAGGGTCCTGTTGGCTTTGAGAAGGTTTCCCGCAGGGGCGCCTGTACTGGTGCAAGGGCCGGCGTACGTGCTCGTGGTTGCGGGGAGGGCGAGCAGGTTCGCCCCGGGGTTGTCGGCGTAAGCGGTGACGGTGCAGGTTCCTGGGGAGCCGCCGGCTTCTCCGCTGTCGGAGACTGAGGTGGTCCGGCCTAGTCCGTCGAAGTAGTTCGTGCTGGTTGTGGTCCTGGTTCCGCCGGTGAGGCTGCTGGCCAGGATTTTCTTTTGTGATTTGGTGCCGATATGGCGGGCCTGGGCGGCAGGTGTGTTGGCGCTGCCTGTCGCCGTCGCCTCGGAGTACCAAGGCATTGTGATGGTGCTGCTTAGTCGAGGCCCGCTTTCGCCGAGGAATTTTTCGGTTTCGACAGCGGATCCGGCCAGCCATGGGGAATCGGTAATGATGCTGCCGTCCGAGAGGGTCACGCTTGAGGTTATGGCCCCGCTGCTGTTGGCCGGCGTCCCGTCGCGGCCGCGGAGATAGGTCGTGACCGCCGACGGGTTCTGACCGGATGAGCCGTTACCGGAGATTGTTTTGACCTTGGCCCAGCCGGCGTTTACGGACCAGGTGAGCTGGGACCCTCCTGCCCCTGCGACGTATTTGGGTCCGGCGTACTTCCATGCTGGTGTGCCCTGGTACTCGTAGCGGCTGATCATGTCCAGGCTTCCGGAGCCGCCCGGGCCTGCGTTGGTGGACACTGAAGCGACCGGGTAGATGTGGAAGTAGTCCATCCTGGCGGGCTGGGCGATCGGGGTAGTCGGTGCCCACCATTGTGGGAAGCAACGCTTGGTGTTGGTTTCAGGGGATGCCGGAAGGTTGCTGGGTGAACATTCGGGTGCCTGGTAGGTGACGGCTATGGAGGCGCCCGTCACGGTCTTGATCGAGGAGATCCGGTAGCGGTCCAAGGGTGCGAGACCGTCCACGACCCAGACACGGTTCTGCAATGTCTGGCCACCGAAGACAACCGGCGGATCCGAGATGGCCCCTCCGACGCCTGTGGCTGTATTGGCTCCCTTATGGTCGATGGAACCAAGCCAGAGGGCAGGCTTGGTCAGGTCACCAGGGTCCGGCATCGAGTGGTGAAGGGTCCAGACGTCAACGTCCTGATACGCGGTCGGACTGGTTGCCGTCCGGGTGGTAACCGTGAGGAGTCGCTGGTCTGTGTAGAAGGTCGGTGAGTACACCGTGCAGGTCCCGGTGGACTGGCAGGCGAAGCCGGAGGGGATGTCATTGCCTGCTGAGCAGTCAACCCCGGTGCACCGCCCCGTGTAGGCCATTTCGACACGCAGGGGAGCTGCGCTGTCCAGTTCACTTCCGGTTCGCATACCGTAATCGACCCGGACGGGCCGGCTGGCACGGACATAGCTGAGCCTGGCCCCTGTTCCGGCTTGGGCTGAGTAGCTGTTGGTGTCCTGCGTGTAGTAGATGGCCTGGGAGTTGCCGTGAACGTCGACGACGTAGTCCAGGTTCCAGGCGTAGGCCTGTTGGCAGAGGGATGCGGCGAACGTTCCGGCGGCGCAGGGCTGGGTTGCGTTGGCAGCCCCTACGGGGACGGTGTCGGTGGAATTGGTGCTGGCTTTGCCGGCTGCCCAACCGGGCAGGTGGTTCCTTCCGAAGAAGTACTGTGTGCCGTTGGTGTCGGTAAGTTTCCAGTAGCCGCCGTCAAAAGTGCCGTTGGAACCGGCGGCCGTGAGGTACTCGACACGGGTGTTGTCATCGTTTTGCAGCCGGAAAGTCGGGGTCAGTGCGTCCTTGTCCTTGATCACCGTACCGGAGCGGCCCCCGAAGGAGATGGTGAACTGCTGACCTGCCGGGGATCCGCAGAGGTCGTAGGAATCCGGTACCCCCTGGTCCATGCAGGAGCCGAATCTCTGGGTGATGGAGCCCGTCCCGGCCAGGGACCACCCGTCTCCGACGACGGAGGCCTGGTTATTGGTGGCGCTGGTCAGCCCGTCGATCGAGGATGAGTCGTAGGCGAGAGCCAGGGATGGTGTCGGTCCGGCTGGTGCCTCCCGTGTGCTGAACGGGTAGCTCCAGGTGAACGCACCGGTCTGGCCTGTGACGCCCCACGCCCCGGAGGATGCCCCGGGCAGCCCTGTGAAGTCTCCGGAGCCTTTCTCGTTTGCAGCCGGAGCCGCCATCGGCGCCCCACCGAAGACGGCGTTCTTGATAGTCAGCCCGTTCTTGGGGGTGGCTGCACTGGCTGGTTCGCCTTCGATGGTGGCGGGGCCGGTACCCTCAACCTTTCCCTGGGTCTTTGAGGGGTTCTCGCCGTTAAGGAACGGGCGGGGCTCCGCTGGTGTGGCGTCTCCGGACCAGGGACTGACGTCAACGGAAGTGACGTTGTCCGTTTTCGGTGGCGTCCAGTCCCTGGAAGCGTCAGTGACAATGGCGAACAGTCCCGCACCGGACACGGCGACGGCGGCGCCGACAGTAAGGACCAGTGTCCTGTAGCCGGTGATGCCTCGAGAGAATATTTTGCTCATTTCAGAACACCTGTCGTCTTGTTCCCGGCCGTGTCTTTGAAGGACTTTTGAGCCAGTTCGAACTGCTCTTTGGTGAGGACCGCCTGTGTCATGACCGGGTTCAGGATCTGCCCCTTGAACTGTCCAGACCCGCCCGCTGCGGCCGCGCCGAGCAGCACTGGCTGGGTGGGAGGGGAGGCTATGTGTGTCGCCGATGTTATGGCCGTGGTCCAGGTCGAGGTGAATCCGGTAGTGGTTGAGGTGATGCGAAGTTGCCGGTTGATCCTGTCGTAGACGGCAGAGACAAAAGTCCATTTGTTGGCCGGCAGCGCTTCGGGCTTCTGCACGAATTCGCGGCCGGCTCCGTTCGCGCCGGTCCATGTATTGAACTCGACGAACCCTCCCGTGTTCAGCCACAGGGCCGAGCCCTGGGATCCTGTCCCGGCCATCTGGGTAATCATTGCCTGGATTCCCGTGGTGACAGGTGCACTTGGGCAGAACCAGCCTGAGACACTGAAGCTTTGCGAGGTGTCCACGGCGCGTTCAACGGTGGTGGCGTAGTGTCCCGACGCGCTGAACTGCAGCACGGTGCTGCGTTCAGGCGCGGTCGAGTTTGCGGGCAGACCGCCCTGGCACGACGTTGCTACAGGGACATGGTTGCTGGTCTCAATGTCCACCCACGATGCCCCGCCCAGGGTAGTAACCGGCAGGAGCTGAGAAGGAGCGGGGGCAGTGCTGCCCATATTGAACAGGTATGACACGGGGGTGCTTTTGACCTGTGTGTTGACATTGCCGGCTGCATCAAAGGACCAAACCGTCAGCCTGCTGGTGTAGTCGGTGGCACCGACCGTGACAGTCGCCGTCCGGCCATCGGCCGGGCATACCACAACAAACTCGTTGAACCTGCCGTCGCAGGCGACGTTTGCCGCGAGTGTCGGAGCGGTGTCGCCGCGAGTTAGGGCGTACACGAATCCCTTGATCGCGAAGGCATCCGAATTGGTCAAACTGAAGGTGTAGGCGTTCTGCCCCACGACACCGGCCGGGTCAGTGTGGGCTGAGTCAAAGACCGCCGGAGGCGTAATGACCGGGGCCTTTGGTGGATTGGTATCGACGCTGAAGTCGTAGCGGACCTTCGATGAAACCGAACCGGCCTGGTCCGCTATCTGGAAGTCAACGAAGTACTTCCCCGTCGTGAGATCCGGATCACTGGACCAGTCTCCGGCCCAGCTTGCCGTACCGCCGCTGCCGGGAACATTGATAGGGCCCCTTTCCATGGACCATACCGGGGAGCCGTCCGGGCGTTTAACGGCGATCCACACCGCTATGGAACCGCCGGCATCCCCGTCGGGGTCCGAGGCATAAACGGAGAAGATCGGCCGGCCGAAGCGCGTGATTCCGTTCTGGACCCCAGGGGCCGGACAGTTCGCGGCGCAACCGGTCATGGCGGTGAGCTTCGGCGTACTGGGCGGGGTGTTATAGGTAACGATCATGGAAGCGTCGTTCCCGAAGCGCTTCCAACCCAGGGGATCACCTTCGTTGCCAGCCCTCAACATCACCGTCCACTGGCCGACAGTGGAGATGATGTTCTTCGCCGAGCCCATGTCGAATCCCACAGTCCCTGCCGGGCACGACGCGGAGTAGCCCATGGCTGCATTCCTGGAATCCGTCTTGGCGACCAGCCCTGGCTGGTTATTCCACGTCGTGGACGGGCTGACGCCACCGGTGACGTAGGAGTCCACCGCCGTGGCGGTGCAGGACGATGACCATTTCAAAGCGGTGTTCATCCGTGCGGCGAGGATCACCTTGCCGGACATGGGTTGGGTAGCGAACTGGTAGTAACCGCGTGTCGTGTGCGATACCCCGTCAGGGGCCCAGCTTGAGGGAAGGTACCCGACGTGGACCGTTGCGTCGGTGTATTGCCCGTTCCAATACGAAACGCCCGGATAGGCGCTATCGACGTACACGTATGAGGTCCTGATCACGCCCCAGTCCGGGTCCACGAACAACGGAAACTTCAGATCTGGTGTATTGAGAATCTCATCCATACCGAAGATCTGCGTTTGTTTCCCGTTCTCAATCCCCAGGCTTAGCGCGAACGGCCTTGCAAGGCCGGAGCCACCAGGATCGGAGGCCGAGGCCCCTTCCTGGGATGAGTCCCACCACTGACCCTCAGCCGTGCGGAGTTCAACAGCACCGGTGTCCTTGCCGAGGGCAGAAAGCCCTCCGTCTCCGTCATCGCGAACGCTAACATTCTGGGCATCGAGCTGGATGCGCATTGCAACCACCCGCGGGTCCTTGGCCGCCTCAGGTGTTGCGATTTTCAGGACCTGGGACACGCCGGTTCTGTGGGCGATCTGGATCAGGTCAACGCCCGGAAGAACCGACGGGTAGGTCGCGGTATCGCCCTCGACTCTGGGCTCGGGCAAGGGACCGAAGGGCCACGTCTGCTTGATTGAGTGCCCGCGGCCGTTATCAAGGGTGGCCATCGTGGTGGAGGATTTGGCGCCGAGGCTCACTCCCACCGGCACCATTTTGGGAGCCAGGACCTTCACGCCGGCCTGGTCCTTCCAGACAAGATCAGTGGAGATATCCTCCCAACCGTTGCCGGACTGCATCCGGACCGGTTCGTTGCTGATGGTCCTGGTGAACGTGCCATCCGGATGGGCCACCGTTTGCTCGGTCGGAGTTGTCGCGGACTCGACAACAACATCGGCTCCCTCGGAGGACGCTTGGTCGCTGGCGATGTCCTCCGCCGTCAACGCTCCCATGAGGGGAACACTTCCCGAGGGTGCAGCCATGGAGGCGGCAGGAACAGCCGCAGTCACGAGACCGGCGGCGAGGATCACGGAACAGAACGCGCTCAAGGGCGAGGAGAGGGGATTTCCCACGTGAGAACTTTCCAGAAGAAGGGAAGTGTGCGGGGTTCCCAATAAAGTCCGTTTACCCATTACACGGAATATCTGAGAGAAAGCTACACGGCATTTGGGCATGCGCGCAACAGCAAATTCGTGACGAAAAAAATGTTACAAATCTGCATCAATCCACGGAAATTAGTCAGTTTCCTTAGGGTTTATCGGCCGGGTCGGAACTGCAAAAGAACTCACCAATACAAATTCCGCTTGTGAGGAGCCGCCAAGCCCTGTCGGTCGACAGGACCATACCGAAAGTTGTATCTGTGACGTGTGTTTGTGGCGGGAGTTTTGGGATAACAAATGGAACGGTCAGGTTACGCGGGACTCCACGGATCCCGAAAGGTGGCGGGGGTGTCCAACATCCAAGGTTGGGACGCCCTCGGTGATGATGCTGCCGCTGTTGCTGTCCCTGGGATATGGATATGACCTACATATGAAATCGGAAGCACGGCATGCCCTGGGGAGCCAGTAGCCCCGGGGACTCGGGGCCCAGAAGGGGAGAGAAGCCCACCAACTGGTGGGCTTCTCTCTGTAGCTTGCTTTTTAAGGTGCGCCGGGAAGGGTCTCGCAGGCGATCAGGTCGCCATCTGAGTCAAGGTTGGCGACGTCTCCGTAGTGGGGGTAGTACGTGTCGAACCAGTTCTGAGCTTCCGACCACGTTGAGAAGGAGGACGAGCAGTTTTTGGTATCTCCTGGGTTCGGAGGGACGGTGTTGCCTGGAGGAGGCGTGGTGCCGCCCCCTGGCGGGGGCGCGTTCCGGACGGTGGGCGCCGGCGCTCCTGCCGCCTGCCATTCACGGAAAGTGATCGGCCTGTTCATTCCGGGTCCTGCATACCAGACCGTCGGGTTGCCATAGTCCTGGTAGAAGGAGTCGCCTGGGATCCGTTGCTCGACCTGCGGCGTCGGGAAAGCTTCTCCCTGCCACTCTGAATAACCCAAGGGACGCCCGGCCCCTGAATACAGGTCGGTCATCCGGGCCAGTTCATTAGCCCAACTAAGCTTCAGAAACCCCTCACTACTCCTGCGCTCAAACCCACGGAATCCGGATGCGGCCCACTCTTTGTAAGTCAGCTTGTGATTCACACCGTCAGCACCTTCCACGAAGATTTCGCTCATCGTGGTGCCCCACTGATAGTAATAGCTGCCCTTGATCCATCCAGCGATGCGAGGCGTCGGTGTTCCGGCGGTCAGCCATTGTTTGTAGGAAAGCGGAGTCCACATCCATGCGGCCTCCCCACCGGGCCAGAACGTGACTGCGTAGACCGTCGGGGACCACGGGTACTTCACGAAGTCTGTCGATGCGGGGAGGGGCTGCCGCTGCTTATATGCGTCGGTCCATTTTGCGTAGCTGAGCGGGACAGGGGTTACGTTCCCCTTACCATCACTGACCATTTCGTAGATGGTGGCGTCGTAAACGATCTTGTACAACGGCCACAGACTGCCGCTGAGGTCGGCTTTTTCTGGCATTTCAATGATGGTGGCCCCACAGGATGTGTTGTTTAGCAGGGCATTCAGGGCCGTGAATTCCTCGTTGTCTGCCGTGAGGTTCCAACGCCATTTCACGGTGATCCAGTCAATGGCATACCGGCACTGTTCCATTGCCGGCATCCAGGTGGCCGGGTCCTGCGCTCCCTTGGACTGATTGACGCTGTCGGTAACCCCTTCAAGGCTGTGCAGGTAGCCGAGATCGTTGGCGTAGGCCTTACGCTTCTCGGCAGTCCATGCCCAAGCGCTGGACTGCCACGCTTCCTGCAGAGGCACGAGATGGTCAATGTCCACGTCGGAGGGGTTGGTCCAGGTGGCTCCGTCATACCAGGAGTACCACTGTCCCGCGGTGACCGTGCAGCCGGTTCCTTTGGTGACGGGCACCTGGGACTCCGCGATGAGCACTTCCTGTCGCGTGTCACAGCCGTTGGAGTCGGCGTCGATCCAGTGTTCGAAGTATGCGCGATCGTAGGTGTTGTTCGCTTCCGGCATGAATGAGAGTTGGTTAAACAATGATGTAAGCGTGGTTGTTGCGGCCGCGGCCGGCTGTGCGCCGGCAATTAGTGCGGCTGATGAAATGACAAGTGTCAATAGAGCGGCGAAAAGCCGCTTGCGAGGATCCCCCATGGATATATCTCTCTAAGAGAGCCGCATCATTGCGGCGAACCGGTGATAGCAGGAGCATATTGCAGGGATCAGACAATGACACCAAGGCGTCACAAAATATGTATTTCGCTCGCCCCAGCGCACCAGAATCCCGTCTTCACTGAAGTGATGGCGAATGACAAGTCATCTACTGTCTATGCGAAGTTTCAAGCGTCCCGCGAGGTTGTCCCGTTTCCAAGGAAGTGGGACGGAGAGGAACCGGGGATATCAAGCCTTGAAAAGCGTGCCGCCGGTGCGGCCGCCACCTGTCAGCGACCTGGTTGCGGAACCGATCGGGCGGGCACTCTACTTGAATAGAGGCCACAGATCCACGACTGCCCTGACGGCAGCGATCAGCAGGGCAGCCGCAGAGATCCAGACGCCGGCGATCTGCCAACTGTTGGCTCGAGGCCGCTGCTGTTCGTCCATCGTTCTCCTGCCTTCCGCTTCTGTGGGGAGAACAATCGTATGGGTCAGGGCCTGACAAAAGGGGGGAGTGACTATAGCCTCGGATCCGACTGTGCACAGGATCCCCACACAGGCCACGCGGCAGCAGCTGCTCGCTGTGGATGCTGGAGCAGCGCGTCGTTCACAGAGAACTCAGGGTGTGCCGCCGCCGCCCGGGCGCGCCTCCCTTTCCTTCGAGCCATAAGAAAATATGGGTGAATATAAAAAAATCCTTATATTGCCTCATATATTTCTATAGACTGCGCGGATGGACTCGAACATGAACCCCTTTGCCCCCGGCTCAGGCCTCAAGCCGCCGGCACTGGAGGGACGGGAAGCAGAAATCGAGGCCTTTGACCGCCTGATCGTCAGGACAAAACGCCAGGCCGCCGAGCGCGGCATGCTCCTTTCCGGGCTCCGAGGGGTCGGCAAGACGGTACTGCTGAACAACTTCGCGGCTCAAGCGGAGCACCATGACTGGTTCGTTGTGCAGATCGAAGCGCAGCCCAGTCCAGAAGGCGGCAAGGCAACACGGCAAAAACTCGCCCGCGCCATCGAAGCGGGGGCCAGGAGACTGCGCACCAGGTCAGCTTGGGACTACATCAAGGATGTTCTGGGCAGCATCGGCTCCTTCAACGTCACCCTAGGTGTTACAGGGGTGTCCGCCACGCTTGGCGCCACTGAAGGCCGGGCGGATTCCGGAAACCTCGACATCGACCTCGAGGAACTCGTCGAGGACATCTCAACCGCCATGGGCAAGACCCGCAGCGGTTTCGGAATCTTCATCGACGAAATGCAGGACCTGGACGAAGAACTCCTCGGCGCGCTGATCTCTGTACAGCACCTCGCCGGCCAGAAAGGCTGGCCGTTCTACATCATCGGGGCCGGACTGCCCAACCTGCCCGGAAAACTCAGCGCCACGCGTTCATACTCCGAACGCCTCTTTGACTACCGCACCATTGGAGCCCTTGACCCCACCTCCGCGGCAGATGCCATCAGCCTGCCCATGAACCAGCTCGGCGCGTATCCCGATGCGGACGCTCTGCGGGCCCTCGTCACAGCCGCAGATGGTTACCCCTTCTTCCTGCAGGCCTACGGCAAAGCCGCATGGGACGTCGCATCGAACAAAACAGTGAACCTCGACGACGCCCGCCTGGCCATCGAAATCGGGACAGAACAACTCGACGCAGGCTTCTTCCGGGCACGTTGGCAACGAGCGACCCCCGCCGAACGCCAATACCTGCGCGCCATGGCAGAGGACCACGACGAAGCCTCATCCACCGCCCAAGTGGCAGCACGACTGAGCCGGGCAGCCAGCCAGTTGACGGTCGCTCGATCAAGCCTCATCTCCAAAGGCCTCATCTACGCCCCAGATCATGGCGCCGTCCGGTTCACCGTTCCAGGCATGTCAGGCTTCATCAGCCGCCAATTCGAGGACTAGCCCAATGACATGCGAAGAGGACCCGTTCGCAGATCTACTTCAGGAGATCGTCTCCCTGTGGGAGTCAGCGCCAGTTCCTGGGACGGTTCCATACGGTGATGGCAGCCGCCCGAGATGGGCCACCGCCGCCACAACCGCCGTGGCGTGGGGATGGCTGGTCCGAGTCATCCGCACCGGGGAGTCCGTAATCCTTCTGGATAGAAGCGGATTCCATCCTGAATCTGCGCCGCTAATGCGCTCCATCATCGAACACACCATCAGACTTGCATACGCAGCAGACGTCGGGTTCGAAGCAATCGAGGTTGGACTTCGGGAGCGGTGGAAGAGCTTGGACAGGCTCAAAAAGGCCCAATCCATTGGGTGGGCGCTGCCGCCCGAGCAACTGACCGAGATCGACTGGATGCAGTCCGAGGCCAGCGAGGAGTACAAACACCTCGACTCGCTCACACATCTTGCACATGTTGTGAAGCGCCAGCCGGCGCTCGGCCAGCTGTATATGGCCTGGCTATTGGAAACCCAGTTGAGTCATCCGACACTAATTAGTGCTCAGAGCTATTTCGAACGCGAAGAGGGTTCCCTTTCCTTCGGTCTTAGAATGCGGGCTAAGGAAATGGATGAGCAAGTGGCCGCCCAGGTCTGTATCAACGTGCTCGTGGCCATAAGGGCTTACTCTCACATCGGAGGGCTAGGCGCACACTTCAAGAACCCGCTGGAGGAACTTGACCAGCGGATGGAGGTGCTCTGGAAAGGCGTCCGGGAACGCCCACACGCCTAGGGGTGCGTGAGACACGAGTTCTGCATCCCGTTCAGACTGTTCCAATTCCAAGGGCGAATGAAGGTCTCATGTCATCACCCCACGGCAAGACCAGACACGGAAACTATCACCCCAAGGAGTATCCAGACAGATGCAACCACGTGGACTTGGGTGATTCCGCGTTGCGTCCACCATGCGATGTCGATGTCGGCTGAGAACCACGAGCGGATGATTGCAGATTGCCTCGCCAGGATGCCGGCCATCGTCCACATGAACAGTCCGGATCCGAGAAGAGCCAATCCGAATAATAACGCCGCATTCACTACGGGCCTCCCACTTCCGTTACAAGGGATCCCGCATCCATGCGCTCCATCGGCTCGTGAACGAGTGGGCCCTACCTTGTTCGGTTTCCGCCACTTGGGCCTGCTTTACCCGGGCCTGCGAAAGCGCTCGGGCGCCGTGTCGTTCAGTGAGAAGGGGCCCCACTCGTCGGTCTTGGGCAGGGTCTCGTCGATTTCGTGCCACCGCTCCCATACCGCTTGGCGTGTTACCCCGAGAGCATTGGCGATCTCTGCCCAGGACAGGCCTGCCTTCCGTGCGTACTTCACGGTCGTGAGTTCAGTGTGATCGCATGTCTGGCGCACGTCCTGAATAGCTCTCAGAGTGGTGACTACCTCTGCTTTCCAGCCCTGTGGGCTCGACCTGGACAATCCCGTCGATCGAGGCCCCTTCATTGCCCTATGGACGGCTGGCCCGCCGCTGTATCTCGCCATGACGTCAGCGTGTACTCACGAGGGCTACCTGTCAAGACACCTTGGCAGTAAATTCCCAGGATCAGTGGGACGGTGCGCGAGCTCTTTGCACGGCCGTGGGGCGCGGCACACCGGGAAAAGGTTCCTGCCGGGGGTGAGTATTGAGCATGGCAAAGCGCATCTGCGGAATAACCGCCGTGATCTACCAGCAGACTGGGTCCGTCCTGGTGAGCCAAAGTTCATCCACATGAAGCAGATGAGGCTCCGGTACGCCGGAGCGTGTCGGCTATGCGACGCCGCACTTCCGGCTGGGACGGAAGCGATCTACGAGAGCGAGACGAAGACCATCCGCTGCTTGGAGTGTCCCGCTCAGGCTGCGGAAACCACGTCCCGCGACCCGGAATCACCTCGTGATGAGTCGTTGTCCACTGGGTCCCGAGTGGCCGGGTCGTCCGCCCGACGCGAATATGAACGCCGCAAGGCGAAGGACGCGGAAAAACTCCGTGAGAAGTGGGGCCCCCTCGGTGGCCTCGCAGTCGCCCTCTCTGACGAGCGGCAGCACACCAAGTCCTGGGATCGAGGCGCGATCGGTGAGGAACGCCTCGGCGCTCGATTGAATGCCCTGGCCGCCGATGGCCTGGCTGTCCTCCACGACCGACGCATCCCCGGTTCAAAGGCCAACATCGACCACATCGCCATCACTACCGGTGGAATCTGGGTGATCGATGCCAAGCGGTATAAGGGACGGCCTGAACTGAAGATCGAGGGCGGCATACTTCGCCCACGGGTCGAGAAGCTCCTCGTTGGCCGGCGGGACTGCACGAAACTGGTCGATGGGGTGCTCAAACAGGTCGACGTTGTCCGCGACCTGGTGGGAGATGTTCCGGTTACCGGGGCGCTGTGCTTTGTTGAAGCGGACTGGCCCCTGATCGGGGGTGCGTTCTCGACCCGTAGCGTTCACGTGCTCTGGCCGAAACGGTTAGCCAAAGTGCTGATAGACCAGACAGCCGGCGACGTTGATGTGGCGAGCACGCTTGAGTCGCTAGCCACGCGATTCAAGTCTGCATGACATCAGGACTTTGAGTTTTTCCAGCTGCGGGCAAAAGAAGGTCCGTCGAAAATTGGGGGAATCGACGGACCTTCCGATGGCACGCTACAGGCGTGAAATTAGGACTACGAATGGAGGAAAGGAAAGCGTTCGCAGGGGCCCGGCCAGACCAAGTCTCATAATTTCCCGCCGGCCACTGCCCACTCCGCTGAGATGTCCCAATTCCAAGGAAGTGGGACGGCTACAGATGGCATTGGAATGAGTGGTGGGATGCGAAGATTACGCAACGACCGAGAATGATGGCTTTGGTCCAGGGCGGCTGCTCGCAAGTAGGCTGGGCGACGGGCACCAACGGTGAACATCCATCAAAATCACGCGTCGCGACGGCGTGCCCATTCGACGAACATCGATCGCAAAACGTAGTGTTTCGAGAATGCTAATCGACGCTTCCCGCCCCCTCGCCGTAGACCTCTTCGCCGGAGCCGGCGGCCTGTCCCTCGGCCTCGAGCAAGCCGGTTACGAGATCGCGGCCGCCGTCGAGTACGACCCGATCCACGCTGCAGTCCACGAGTTCAACTTCCCACAGGGCAAGACTTTCTGCGCCGACGTGTCGAAGATCACAGGCAAGCGTATCCGCGAAGACTCCGAGATCGGCGACCGCGAGATCCATCTCGTCGCAGGCGGCCCGCCCTGCCAGGGCATATCGATGATCGGTCGCCGCGCTATCGACGACCCGCGCAATACGCTCCTCAAGGAATTCGTGCGCGTCGTGCTTGAGCTCAATCCGCGCTACTTCCTCATGGAGAACGTCGCCGGTCTTATGGTCGGCGGCCACCGTCAGCTGCTCGACGAGGTCGTGGAGCTGTTCGAAGCGAGCGGAGAGTACGACATCGTGACTCCCGTGAAGGTGCTCCAAGCCGCAGACTTCGGCGCGCCCCAGTCCCGCCAACGCATGATCCTGATAGGCGCGCGCAAGGGCGTGCAACTGCCGACTTACCCCGAAGCGACGCACGCCCCGCGCACGGTCAAGGGTAAGGTGCCGGAGAGCCCCAAGCTGCCGGTCGGCCCGAGCGTGCTCGAGGCGCTGGGGGATCTGCCTGACGCCGATGACTTCGAGGACCTGCTACACGACGACAACGTCGAGCGCGTGACCTACGGCAAGGCCAGCGAGTACGCGGCACGTTTGCGCGGCTCTAAAAAGGACCCCACCGACTATTCACGCCCTCGCCCGCGACTCGCCGACGAGATGACTTCTTCGGCCCGAACCGTCCACACAAAGAAGTCCATCGACCGCTTCCGCGATACCGAACCGGGGACGACCGAGACCGTAAGCCGGTTCCTCCGCCTACACCCCGACGGTATCTGCAACACGCTCCGCGCCGGCACAGCCTCGGATCGCGGTGCGTACACAGCGCCCCGGCCGATCCACCCCGTCCACCCGCGCGTCATCACGGTGCGCGAGGCCGCGCGCCTGCACGGCTACCCCGACTGGTTCCGTTTCCACGTCACGAAGTGGAATGGCTTCCGCGAAATCGGCAACTCGGTGCCGGCCCGTCTCGGCCGGGCCGTGGGAGCGACCATCCTTGCCGCCGACGGTGTGACCCCGACAGAGGGCAAGCCGGTCAAGCTCGGCTCGACGGACCTGCTCTACATGACGGCTGGTCAGGCGCACGACCACTTCGGCCTGACCGAGCGGGTCATACCGCAGCGCGACCGGAAAGTCGGCTGAGGTGGCCGACGAGAAGATCGAACAATCAAAGGAGAACCGCTACAAGCAGCTCGCGGGATGGGTCTTCGCCAAGCACTACAAGGAGGGCGATACCCGCGTCCCGTGGGTGCGCGGCGAACTGACGGAGGCCGCCACGGCGCTGGGCATCGAACTGCCGAAGAATCTCGGTGACGTCCTCTACGCGATCCGCTATCGCATCAGCTTCCCCGAGATCATGGTTGAGGCCGCGCCGGAGGGCACGGAGTGGGTCATCCGGTCTACCGGCCGCTCGAAGTACACGTTCGACCTGATCCCCTTCCAAGTGCGTGTGCGCCCGAACCTCGCGCTCACTGTGACCAAGATCCCCGATGCGACGCCGGAGATCATCGCGTCCAGCGCACTTAGCGACGAGCAGGCCCTCCTCGCGCTCGTGCGTTACAACCGCCTCATAGACATCTTCCTCGGGGTTGCCTCGTACTCGCTGCAGAACCATCTCCGCACAACTGCGAAGGGCATCGGCCAGGTGGAGGTCGACGAGGTGTACGTTGCAGTGGATCGGCACGGGCGACAATTCATCCTGCCCGTCCAAGCCAAGGGCGGCAGCGACGAGATCGGCATCACGCAGACCGAGCAGGACATCGCCGCCTGTGCGGAGAAGTGGCCTGGCATGATCTGCCGCCCGATCTCTGTTCAGTTCGCGAACGACGGGCGCGTTGCGCTGTTCGAGTTGGCCCTGCAGGACGAACAGGTGCGAGTTCGTCGAGAGTCGCACTACAAGCTCGTGTCGGCGAAAGACATTACAGCATCCGACCTCCAGGGCTACGGCCTCGCCGCCGGCCCCAACGACGCTTAGCGGGCCATGAAGCCAGGTCCGCCTCCGTCGAGCGAGCTCGCCTCGCGGCGCATGCGACACACCCCTACCCGGGATACACCGGCCGAACTCGCCATCCGGCATCTCCTGCACGCACGAGGGTTGCGGTACCGCGTCGACGTGCGTCCGGTGAAAGGACTCAATCGCCGCGCCGACGTCGTGTTCGGCCCGGCAAAGGTCGCCATCTTCGTCGACGGATGCTTCTGGCACGCGTGCCCCGAGCACGGCTCCGCGCCGAAGGCGAATTCGGAGTGGTGGGCCGAGAAGCTGCGCACGAACGTCGAACGGGATCGCGACACCGATGCGCGGCTGACCGCCGCCGGTTGGACGGTCCTCCGAATATGGGAGCACGAGCCGCCCATGGCGGCCGCCGAGCTAGTTGCCCGGGTCGTCGCCGAACGGCGTACTCACCCTACGCGGAAAAATGGACGGACGTGATGAGCGCGTCGAGCCTGCGGCTGGCCAGGTCCTCGCTAGCCTAGACCGGTGCCGAGCGAGAAGACCCAAGTCATTGAGTGGATATTCCTCAACCGGAAGTACGACGTGACTGCCCGAGCGCTCACAGATCCCATCGTCACGATGGACGACATCACCGATGGCATCGCCGAAACGGGCGCGAAGCTCAAGACGTCGAACCCGGCAAACTTTTGGAAGGACCTCACCCGCACCGGGGCCAAGGGGCTCAACCGCAACTGGCCTCGAAGCGTGTTCGAGCGCGGCTACGCAGGAGGCGACGCGATCGGTCAGGTAGACCGTGCCGTCTTCATGTTCGTCCTAATAGAAGAAGGCCAGGCGGAGCCGTTCATCGACGCCATAACCTTCACCGATCAGATCTCCGTTATGCCATTGCAGTCCCTGTCGATGCCTCATGCCATGAAGGCCCTCGGCCGCCGCGGCGAAAATTGGCACGCTCAGGTCGCCGACCGTCTCAATGTCGTGTCGTCGTTCTTCGCGCTGTGCTCCCCGCGAAACGCCCCACCTCGCAGCGTGCGAGAAGTGAACTTCCTGCAGACCGGGATCAAGATGAAAGATGGCGAAACCGATGCTGCGTTCAGCCTGCTTGCTGATGACGGGCAATGGCTGGTGTCGGCCGAGGTGAAGGGAAAAACCGAGGAGTTTCACCTTGCCCAGATCGCCCGCGCTGCCTACGCGCTGGAAACGACGGCGAAGTCTGCGAAGTCCTCGACGCTGGGGGAAATCGTCGGCGTGATTCCGCTTGGCATCAAGGTCGTAGGCAAATCCCGACTGTGGGTGGTCGAGTTCGCACCGGTCGAAGACCCCGATACGCCTCTCACAAAGGTGGCCGAAGGCGTCTTTGAACTGGTGCCGCACGTCCCTGGCATCGACTAGCCAAGTACTTCAGAAGGGCGGCTCGTCTCGTTCCTTGCGGCGCAGCTGATCACTACGTTCTTCGAGACTGCTGGGACGATGCCGAAAGGAAGGAAATGGGATGGACGGACAGGAGGGTTGCGGGCCGGAGTTTGTCCGACCTGATGGATATGCTCATTAAGTGGCAAACCTAGGGTTGGAGAGAAAACGTTGAGGAATCCCGCTCACGAACTACTGGAACTCTTTGAGCGGTGGGGAGAGCATCCAAGCGGAAGTCCGCTCAATGGCCGTGGGTTACAAGACGACGAGGACGCGGCTATCGACGAGCATCTTTACGCCATGTGCCTTCTCGCCGCGATTAAAATCAGCGTTGATGACCTCGAACGCGGTGGTTATCGCGTCAAATCATTCAGACGCAGCTTCCGTCTCTGGACCAAGGCCATCATGAACTACCCACACGCTTGGAATGCTGCCTCAAATAGCGCCATGTTCAGCGTGCACGCGATGGACACACTGGATAACCTGGCAGCAGCTATCGATGGGCACCTTCCAGCGCCGACGCCGGAACGTGTCGCAGAGATCATGTCCTATCTCGACGACGTCGTTTCCCTTCTGGGTGATGACGAGCAGCTCTCTCCCGAACTACGTCTGCACGTATCAAAAATCGTCCAGACGATCCGCAGCTGCATCGCTGAGGAGAGCGCATTTGGTGAAACAGATCTAAAACAGGCGCTGTACGACCTCTGGGTGGCCCTCTACGCGGCGGCCGGGCAATCGGACGGAGACAAGCGGAACCGCTGGGCGACCATGGCAGAGACCATTTACCGCCCAGCGGCTGCGGGTTTCATTGGTTCTATTCCAGGACTTGCTATCGCTGCGGCTCAACTCACGCAGGGGTAACCGGCCTTCGCCCCCAAGCAGGAGCTGACCTCTTCGCTGGGCCGATGCAGCGATCCAAACGCCGGCGGAAGCTGGCCAGCGGGTCGGTGCCGGCTGGAGTGAGCGGGAAGCTGTGCGCTCTGAGTTGAGCTTCGCTGGCAGAAATGTCCCGGGCTAAACGTCCGAGGTGTCGGTGGCATCAGCCACAGCAGGGCCAGAGAGACGGTATAGGTAGCGCCGCCGCCTGGGATCGAACACCGACCCACCGGGCTGGGGCAGTGGCTGGCTTATGGTGTTGAGAAGTCCGTACTGCTGAAGCTCTCTGGTGCCTTTGGTCCTGGTCGAAGACGAGATGAAGTATCTCGCTGGAAATTCCTTTGTGCTGAACCAGACGGGTTTTGTGTCGGCTTGTTCTGCCAAGAGAATCAACAGCATTACCAGCCCTGGGCCAGTCAGGGCTTGGATGACACCCTCGGTCCAAAGCTTGCTGGGTACTTTGAAATACAGGTTTGGGTTACGCAGCGCTTCTGCTGATTCTGCTCCCCGGGCCGTCCTGACGAACATGGTCGACGGCAGCTCATATTCGATTCCCTCCCCACCCTCGTCCAGGAGTGTTACTTGTGGAGGCTGGCCTGGCCGAGCCTCTAACTCAACAAGGTTCGCTTTTTCCAGTGCCCGCAGCGCAGCTCGAACCCGCCTAGACCCCAGCCCGTCGGGATCGTCAAGATCCAGCAGCGTCGCCCAACCTCGGGCAGCCCGATCTGTGGTGTATGGGGGACTGGAAGACCGCCAAAGCAGAGCGAGGTACAGCTTGATGGCAACGGTCCCCGACTTCCCGCCGGAGTAGACCTTGGCCAACGGAGGTTTGTCGCCTTCAAGGGACCGTACGAACCATTTCCTCACGGGCGTACTGGTCGTCCTCCTTCGAGATGTCGTCTGAATGTAGTCGGCAGCCGCAAGCGATGCGTCCGAAGTTGCTCCAAAAGCTTGGGGCATGACGATGTTGGCCGGGAGCCGTTCGAGCAAATTCTCCCACGACGCCTCTTGTGCACTCTTAACCGTACTCATAACGCCCTCACTAGTTCTTTACACTACCGCCTGTTGTCTACTCCAGCAACGATGATTAATCGGTATATAAACGACCCATGTGTAGTCTGTAAACGCAAGTGTCAGCATGATACTCTATCGTCATTTGACAGTCAAGTACTTTTGTGAGAGAATTGTCATACAGCAATTCGCCATGGCATAGAGATGTGGAAGCCCGAGAGGGACGTGACCGCACTGAACCGCCAGAAACTTTTTGTTGAGCTTGCCTACGCCGATGGCTAACCGTACACATTGGTTGCTGTTACCGCCTGCTGCATTCGACTGGAATGTGTGCTTGCGATAGACAGCAAGGACTGGCCACGAAGGGCCCCGCTTGGGAGCGGGGCCCTTCGTGCTTTTACAAACACTTGGCAGGAGTCAGGAGTTACGGACCCTGCCGGTACGGTGATGGATCAACTTCCGCGATGGGGTCGGGCGTCGGAAGAGCCCACCGTCCCCGCGTGTTGCTGACTGAAGGCTTCCAGTGCCCGGAAAAGAGGTGGCTGAACGGCCTCCAGGAGGTCTACCGGACGGGAGCCGGCAAGCGGTTTGGACGGGCTCACCATCCAGGCGGCGAAGCAGTTGTGGGGGATCTTCAATGCCATCGCCCGTATGAAGAGATCCCGGACGGTTGGGCGGACCTGGCCGCCGACGAGGAACTGGAATCCAGGGCAGTAGGTCCCCTCACCGATGAAGACGCGGACGAGCTGCTGCATCACGGGTTCGGGATCCTCCATGATCTCGGAGAGCCGCTGATGGACCTGCCCCACGGCTGGCAGCGTGAATTCGGCCCTGATTCCGTCCCACACCTGTTCGCTGATCGGGTGCCAGTTCACCGTGGCCTAGTTGCCGTCGGTAATGGATTCCAGGAGCCACTGGCTGGCGAGCGGGTCGCGTCGCAGCGTGAAAGTACGCAGCGCGGAGTTGGTTCCGAGACGGACCTGGACGCGCCAGTATTCAATGCTGACCAGGTCACCACTGCCCAGTGCGGCCGTGCGGCGGGTGTTCCACCACGCGTCCCGGCCGAACCAGTGGATAGGATCTGCCGCGACGGCCCAGATGCGGCCGTCGTACCTGACCGCCAGCGGACTGCCAGCCGAGGTTAACCGGACATCCACCGGGATATCCAGGGATGTTTCACTTGCTGTTGCTGTCACGGCCGGTTCGCTCTCCCAAGTTTTCTTTGTTCAAATCTTCACGGCGGGTGACCGCCGAACTCCACACCCAGGTCCGGTAGGTGACCGGCCCGTCCTTCCAGGTCACTTCCGCGGCCTTCGCCGTCCAGGCGTAGACCTCGCCGTTGACCAGCTCGGCGCAGTTCAGGAACCGGATCCACGCCTTCACCGGGATCCCGGGAAAGCCGTTCTTGACCGGGAAGTGCTCGAAATCAAGCTCTTCCACCGTCAAACCAATCGGGCCGGCGCGGCGCGCGTACTGCGCCTGCAGCTGGCTCGCTTGCTCCGGTCCCATAACACAACCTTAGAACATATATTCGAATCAACACGCCACTAAATGGCGGGACCATGCGTATTGCCGATGCTACTTGCGAGGGCGGACATTCTTTTGCTCGTCAGAGCTCTGTCATTGTTGTTCTAGCCCGTAAAGAGTGCACACCAGCTTGACGCTAGGGGAGAAGTGCATCCACCACTCACCCGGATCATCCGTTCGTACGCGTAGTTCTTCAATTACAGTTCCGGGCCACTGAATTTCGGACACCAGGGTCTCAAACAGGGCCACCGAGTGCCTGACCAAGTCTTCGATCAGTGGTACCGCCCTAATGATGACGCCGAAATCGTCACCGTCCTTGGCTATCCAGTCGGATCCGTTTCCTATGATGGCGGCAAACGAACGGAACTCTGCTGCATTGGAAGCCGGAAGGACCACGTAGTTTTCTTGGATACGTCCCCGGCTATCGCCTTCCGCGGCGTGGGATAGGGCCTCGTGGTGGATGGTGTTCCTGAGGATACCGATAGTGCGAAGCAGTGCAACGTTCTCCGGTCTTCCAAGCAGGCGCTTAGCGCTCCCTGGAAGAAGTCGCCTGAAGTTGCGGTTGTTGAGTGAGCAGGCGGTTTCGTCCTGTTCCAGCGTCAGCGAGTCGTTGATAGCGCGAGCAAGCGTATCGAACATGGCCGAGAGATTCATCGCAATTCTTTCCACCAGCGCATCATTGCTGTCGAAAGGGAAATTGTGGCTGGCGTGGATGCCGCGGACCAGAATCTGATCGCGAGCTCGGAGGCAGCGTTCTAAGCGCACGTGGGAAACCCTTACTAGATCCTTCCATCGCGACGATTCAGGCTGCGAGGACATTTGGAGGGCAAAAAGATTTAGCGTGTTGGGGAGCAAACCCCAGGACGCCACATATTCGGCGGCTGATAGGTCGAAGGATTGCGGCACGACATCTGTGTTGACCAGGAGATGGCCTTGAATCCGTTGGTGGAGACCGACTATCGCCATGGCCTCGCTGGGAATGCAAGCGAAGACGCGCCCATTCAGTTTCTGGGAAAGAGCAAACTGGTTGTCCGTGACGTAGATGTCGGCTTCGAGCGCGTCGGCGGCTTCCACGTCCAGTTGACGCTCGCGCGCTTCATCCGGGTTGAAGCCGCCAGCCGATGCCCAGTTGTAGGCAGCAATCCTGTTCTGCATAGCGCTGAACATCGCCCTCGAAGTGTGCCCTGTCTCTACTCTTTCGCGGACGATTGCATCACCGCGACCAGACATCGCGTCGGGAACTAGTACGTAGTAATCACCAACACGGGAAGGCAAACTATCGGCACTTCGTGTTAGGACTCTTACCCCTGCATCGTTCGTTCGCAGAAACGCGAAATACTCTAGAACGGCACTATCGGAGGTGAGATCCGGATCGATGACTACCCTCAGATCCGGCCATTTCGTTTCAGGTATGAACGCATGGCCCTCCCGTCGGAGGTCGCCGCGGAACTGGTAGTCAGGCCACATCCCTCGATTGTTCCAGCTGTACGCGCCGGTCAGTGCGTGTTGGCTGATCAAACGGCCCGTTAGACCATCTTTGCTGGACCAGACAGAGGCCCTCCGACCGTGGGGCCACCCGTGCCGCCGTCTGACTGATAAGTCGAATTGACCCCAAAATAAACCGAATGGACGCCAAATGTGGACAGCTGCCCCGGTCCGTGGAGCCAGGGCAGTCCAGCTCAACGGCTGACGAACAGTGGGGGATGGGCTCCGCCTTGGCGGTGTTCATACCGTAGCCATCCCAGGGATTCCCAGAATCCTTCGTTGCCGCCAGGGAGTGCAACGAACGTACGACCGGGAAAGAGTTGCTGCACGAGCTCCACTGCCCGGGAGCCAAAGCCTTGGCCCCGGTAGCCGCCGGCGACTTCGATGAAATCGATGTGGATCGCGTCCGCAAGATCTTGGGGGACGTCATAGCCGTCAATGGGCCCGGCAGGATCCACGAGGAGCATGCGGGCTACCTCTGTTCCGGCTCGCAGGAAGCTGTAGAAGGAGTCTGCTGCCGAGGCTGCTATGACTTCATCGGCCTGCCAGCACTCCTGGGTGAAGTCTTCGGAGGCGTCAAAGGGCGAAAGCACCGCACGCCCGTCCGACGCCGGCCACACCTGCCGTATCTGAAGATCCTGCTTCACAGGATCAATCTAAGCCCTGGATGGGCTGCGCTGTGCCCTGATCACGTATTGGTTTGCGGCCACGGGTTCGGCCCGACCGCCAACCAGGCACCCGTGCGTCCAGGGCAGCGACTTTCGACCGGTCCAGCTCACCGCGGCGTTCCTTGTAACGCTGGGTGTGGATCCACACCCCGAGTTCATGCTCCAGACCGCCGCTGGTTGTTTTGTGCCGGGGCCAGTCGTGGCCGGATTCGCGGTAGGCAGCCAGCGCAGCGAGGCGTTCCTGCCATCTGGCCTCGTCACCGGCTGAGCGGCTCAGGTCCTGCCAGCCGACCAGGATCTTCAGACCGTCCCGGAAGGCCGGCGTCAGCGTGCCTTCCCGTGAGTCCCGGCGTCGCCGGTTCAACCAGGCGGCCAGCGCCCGTTCATCCCGGTCTGCGGATTTTGTGGAGGGATACTTGCCGGTTTCTTGGACCATGGCAACGAGCTGGGCCATATGCACAAGGCCTTGTCTGGTGACCCGTCCAGGTTTCGCGCCGGTGGCCGCGGCGTGCTCTTCCTGCAGGCCAGGGTTAAGCCTCCGGGCCACAGCCAGGTGGTAACCAACCGTCCGGACCGGGGCCCCGGACTGCTCTGCGATCTGCCCGCGGCCGAGGCCGCGCCGGTACATCAGCACCCACTCCGTTTCCGGAGCCGCCCTCCACCGCTTAGATGTCATCAGATCATCCTGCCACCGCCGCCGTCCGCCCGTGGGCTAGCCCGGGTTTTACACAGTGTGGACAGCCTTGAGCTGTGCGGAGGGCTCCGTCTGCCCGACAATGTGCAAAACCCCGGACCAAAGGCCCTGGTTTCCGCTGCGCTCCGTCCAGGCAAGGGCCCTGCGCTGCGCTCCGGGCTGTAAAAGCGTTGTTTTGCCTTACGTGTGGCTGGGTGTTCTCCGTACAAGGCCACTGATCGTAGCCGGTCGGGGGCCCGAGCAGTCAACCCACGCGTGCACCCACGGCCACGCGGTCGCTGCGCTCCCTTATTTCGTGTCCCTGGCTGCCCCCTCTTCGGGGTTGACTGCCCACCCTCAACCGGCTGCGACAGGTGGGGCCTCGCACGGCGGGGCAGGAGGGAGGTGGCTACATGAGCATCGATGAACTGATCAGGTTCGCGACTTCGGTCGTGAGCCTGATGACAGCAGTCATCGCTCTACTCTCCACGCGGAACGCGCGCTTAAAGAGCAAACGCTCCCGAGCAGGAACTCGGAAGCGTAAGCGTAAAGCAAGGAAGGTGTAGCTGCTACAAATCCGGTGGTCGTGACCGCAAGGGTTGCGGCCACCGGGTCCCTCTTAGCCTAGGGCCAACTCAACGATAAGGAAACCTCATGGAACCCCTAACCATCCTGAACTTCGCGCTATCCCTCACAGCACTGACCGCCTCGATCATGGCGTACCGCGCCATCTCCAAGGTCCGCAACGACAAAGGAAGCTAACCAGGTCCCGGGCGGGTCCGCCACCACGCAGGCCCGCCCCTACCGGGCCAGACCACCTCTATCCGCCCCACCAATTCCAGAAAAACAACAGTCCCAGCCCCACGAACGATGCAACGCCAAATACGACGGCGAAAATAAAGCCACGACGTTTCCGACGGAGATCTCGATCAGAGCCGTAGTTGCTCCTGTCTCTGCCTCCGTGGCGGTACTTAGGCAAACCGGTCATTCATCCTCCAGCTGCGCAGGGGAGGGTTCTGAACCGTCCTGTTTGCGTCCCACAGTCAATCTCTCTCCTTCTGGCACCGGGCGGCCCGTCCCTACCGGCTCATTCCACAGCAAAGCGCAGCGGATAGTCACCCTTTACGAGATTCGCCGGCGGAGGGCTCATGACAGACATGGTGATCTGGTCGATAAAATCCTCGATATCTGCTTCAGGAGCATCTTCCTGGGGATCCATGGGGACCGGGCGTCCAACCTCAAAGCCGGTGATCTCTTCGTTCTCTTCCTTGCACATGATCAAGGTGTCTTGAACGTCGTCCGCGAAGCTGTCCGCTGACTCCTGATCCAGGAAACCCTGAATCTCCAGTTCGGCCTTCTTGTCGCCGTTTTGGACGTGCACCTTGAAACCAAGCATCTTGCTCCTATGACAGTGGGTAGTTGAGTTCATCGTCTGAGCTGCCAGCGTAGCCACAAAAGATGCCTGAACTGCACCTGACCGGCAGTGGTCAGAAACTGCCCACCCTTGGCCAGAAAATGGACATTCGTGGTCATGGAAGAAACCGGCCCGCTTTGAGGGAGTGCTGGTTTCCGCTGCGCTCCAACCAGTCTTAGGCGTCCGCTTCGCGGCCGGCTGTTGGGTCCAGGGGCGCCGTCGCAGAGCTCCGGACCCCCTGGCCCTGTTTGTCTACGACGTTTTCTGGTTGCTGTCCTGCGGATTTTACCTGTCCGCTCCACCCCGTCTAGCCCCGGATTCCGCAAGCTCCACCGGGGCCTGCGGTCCGAAAATTCTTCAGCCAGGGATCCTCGCCAGCTCGGATCCCGCAAGATTTTTCTGCCCTTGCCCTACGGGTAGACAGGCCTCCACCGGCCAGAAGCAAGCAAGCTTGCCAGCAACCAAAAAACAACGGGGGAGAGGGGACGCTGGCCGGTCACCACGAGCCGCCCCACTCACCCCACTTCTCGGCAAGAAGGAGCAACACCCAATGAACGCAGTAGCCACCGACACGGTGACCACCAAAGACACCAACGAAGTCATCCACGAGGTCCCGGTACTCCGGGATTACCACATGAACGACGGGTACGACTGGATGGCCCTCATCGAAGCCGAGGGCTGGGCCGTGATCCCCGGCTGGGGCTGTGACGGCTGGGACTTGGGCCAGTGGCCCTATGCCATGGTCGCGGGAATCCGGACCGCTGACAGCATCGGAAACCTGTTCGGAGTCGCCACGTACTGCGAGGGCGACGTCACCTGTGTCTACTACCGGACGCAGGCCCGGCAGTGGGATGCGATCACCGAGCATGCGTTCTTCTCATGGAAGAACGGACAGGCACAAGGCCCGGCAGACCTGCCCGAAGCCGCCGCGGAGCTTCCCAGCCGGTACCGGATGCCCTACACGGTTCACGCGGCCTAACCAGCACTGAAACCGCTGTACTGCCCGGCCAAACCCGGCCGGGCAGTACAGCCCACCCCATCGGTACCGAAGGACAAGAACAATGACCAACAGCAACAAAATCACTGAGAGCACCGCCCAGGCCGTCGTATTCCTCGAAACCTTGGCTGAGCTCGTAGAGAAGTCTCCCGTGACCTACAGCAGCGACGCCGCAAAAGACCTCGCCGCCCACATCCGAGGCATGGCCGACGTCGTGAACATCGAAGCACGAGTGAACCCCGCAGTGCTGGAGACCACCCGGCAGTACGCCGCACTGGACTGGCACAACGAAATCATCGCCGTCCTGTTCGCCCGCGAACGACGGGCCGCAATGAACTAGCCAGCAACGGTACCCATTTACTCAAATACTCAAATGAGTAAATGGGTACCCGCTTGATCGCCCATCTTCCCGAATGCGCGGGCGGTCCGCCGCAGGTGGCAGCTGCCGTTTGTGGTCACCGGCGACGGACCGCCCCTACCGAACGGGTGGCTCTGCCCACCAGGTGCGCCGGCCGCGCCGATGATCCCGGGAGACTCGGGCGGATCCGGTGAAAGCCTGGGGAAGAGCATGCTCGCAGGGCTCGCACCCCCTTTTGGCGTCCGCTTCGCGGCCGGCTGTTGGGTCCAAGGGGCGCCGTCGCAGAGCTCCGGACCCCCTGGCCCTGTTTGTCTACGACGTTTTCTGGTTGCTGTCCTTCGGATTCTAAGCGTCCGCCCGAGCCCTATCTAACCCCGGTTCCGCAGGCTCCACCGGGGCCTGCGGCGCAGGAATTTCCCTCCGGCGCTCCTTCGTCGCTTATTTCCTCCGGGAATTTCCCGCCCCTTGCCCTGCGGGTAGACAGGGCTCCGTCGGCCGCAGAGCAAGCGAGCTTGCCAGCAACCAAAAAACAACGGGGGAGAGGGGAAGCTGGCCGGTCACCTGAGCCGCCCCACTCACCCCACTTCTCGGCAAGAAGGAGCAACACCCAATGAATGACTTCATCAAATTCACCGGCCCGGCCGACATCCTGGCCTTCATTCCCCACACCCTTGGCGAGGCCCCGAAGGAATCTTTCGTCGTATTGACGATGCAGGGAAAGAAGCTTGGCGCAACGCTCCGCGTGGATGCCCCGTTCGGTCTGGAGCCAGTGGCCTTCGCTCAGACGCTGGTCAGCTACCTGACCGCGGACGTGGCGGCGACGGGGACCGTTCTGGTGATCTACACGGACGAAGACACCTCCGGCGACCAGCGCCCCTATTGGGAGCATGTTGAGGCGCTGCGCAGTGAACTCGAAACGGCAGGGATGCCGTTGAAAGATGCATGGCTGGTGACCTCCAAACTGTGGAGGAACTACCTGTGCGAGGACGCCAGCTGCTGCCCGGACAAGCCGCTGGAGGCCATCACCACCAGCAACGGAAACGCGGCCATGATCTACCGGGGGAGCAGCGTCACGGGATTCACCCCACCGGCGCCCTTCACGGGAGAAGCCGGAGCCCGCGAAGCCATCGCCGCACACAAGCCGGATGGCTGGCGGGAAGGCCTGGAAGTAAGCCGCGCCAAGTGGGCCGAGGTGCTGGAGAACCCCAAGAGCCTCACCACGCAGACCGCGCGGGAGCTGGCAGGAGCACTCCAGCACCCCACCATCCGGGACTACATGATGACCGACATCATCACCAACGCCCCGGACCAGTTCACTTCCGTGATGCTTGGCGTGTTCCTCACCCGGCCGGACTGGGCACGCGTGGACACCGCCCAGGAAGTCGCTTTTGAGCTGATGAAAGCAACCCCGGAAGGACAGCGTGCCCCCATGTTGTGCCTGATCGGCTGGCTGGAATGGCTCAAAGGAAAGTCCAGCTTCGCCGCCCGGTACTTCAAACTGGCACTGGAAGACGTCACCGAGTACCGGCTGGCTGAGCTGCTGGCCGAGCTGGTCAACCGCGGACTTCTGGCCGACTGTGTACGGGACCCGAAAAAGGCTTATGACCGCCAGCTGAACCGCTGACGGACAGGCCGGACCCTACCCAAAAGGGTCCGGCCTTCCCCGTCGGGATCTTCCCCAGGTGCGCGGCGGCCTCCCCCGCTGCGCTCCTCCGGCCGCGTTGACGCTGCCGCGGGCGCAGCCACTTCCAGTGAACCCGCAGGAACTGCCACTACTCTGAAAGGACACCAGCAGTCCTACAGCAGGCAAGGAACCTCCGCCGTGGCCGATGAGATCCGCATGACCGAGGACGACACAGTCGCCCCCGACGCGAGCCCACTCGAAGACCTCCTGGAACTGCGCCTGCTCACAGCCGGCCCCGTCACCGGCCCCGTAGACCAGCCCATCGAAGACCACCGGCTCGACGAGCCGTAACCAACGAAGCGACGACGCTGCACCACGGATTTCCTTTGTCCGAGGAAACCCGAAGGTCACCAAAAACTGAATGCGTCGGTGGGCTTCGGGTAGCCAAGTTCCTCCAAGCAAGCCAGCACGGTGGCGGGCTCTCGTGTCGAGAATGACCATGGGGGACCGGCGATGGGTATAACTCGGACACCTTCGTATGGAGCAAACCATAGCCGCACATGCTGGATCTCGGCCACGTCTTCCCTCTCGAGAATCCATGGCCCATAGAACCGCCCCAGGCCATAGGCGAGGCTGAATTCCAGAGCTCCCGAGGTAGGGCTCAGCACTAGCATCCGAAACTGCGGAGAGACCCCAAAGAACATCTGTTGGCTTCCCCACATCCCGGACACCGTTCGGCCTATCAGGGGTATGCTCCCACCGCCGTAGAAATGCTCCTCCTCGAGAAACACTTCCGGCGGCGCTGGCTCTTTCCTGAGAGTGGTGATGGTCATCCCGACTCCGACGAGCGCGACCATCAATCCGGAGATCATGAGCTGGCCAGGTGTGCGCGTGGTGGCCGCGAAAAAAACGGCGCAGACCAGGACAAAGAGCTGGACAGGTGTGATTCTGACGCGCGGGATCCGCCGAGGTCGATGTTCCTTCGCATTCATCGAAGCCCTGGCTACTGATGTTTTGCGGCAACGATAGCCAACTGGTTGATCACAAGCTCATGATGGCATGAACGCGGTAAATCGTAGCTAGGTCCCTGGGCATCAACCGGGCCAAGGGGCTCCTCACCGGTTGGGCCGGCCCTGCCCAGGATATGGCCAAACTGGCAATTCCGGGCACGGCCTTTCCTTGGGGAAACAGAGCATGCTCGCAGGGCTCGCACCCCTTTGGGCGTCCGCTTCGCGGCCGGCTGTTGGGTCCAGGGGCGCCGTCGCAGAGCTCCGGACCCCCTGGCCCTGTTTGTCTACGACGTTTTCTGGTTGCTGTCCTGCGGATTTTACCTGTCCGCTCCACCCCGTCTAGCCCCGGATTCCGCAAGCTCCACCGGGGCCTGCGGTCCGAAAATTCTTCAGCCAGGGATCCTCGCCAGCTCGGATCCCGCAAGATTTTTCTGCCCTTGCCCTACGGGTAGACAGGCCTCCACCGGCCAGAAGCAAGCAAGCTTGTCAGCAACCAAAAAACAACGGGGGAGAGGGGACGCTGGCCGGTCACCACGAGCCGCCCCACTCACCCCACTTCTCGGCAAGAAGGAGCAACACCATGAACGCAATACCCACGCTTGAAATGATCGACCCGGCAACGCTCACCGTGGACATCAATGTCCGCAAGGACGCCGCACTTACCAAGGAGTTTGTAGCCAGTATCAAGGAACATGGCGTGCTCGTGCCGGTCGTCGCCCACCGGACCGAGGACGGCACCGTGCATGTCCTGATGGGACAGCGCCGCACCCTCGGAGCCATCGAGGCAGGGTCCACGGCGATCCCCGTGCTCGTAGGATCCACTCCCGAGGAAGCGGAACGACTGGCCACGCAGGTGGTTGAGAACGACCACCGCAGCGGACTCACCGAAGGGGACCGGGCCGAAGCTTTCCACCAGATGTCCCTGCTCGGAGTCTCGGCCAGCGTCATCGCCCGAAAGATGGGAGCAAAGAAAGCAGTCGTGGAAACCGCCCTGAAGGTCAAGGCGAACGCGACAGCGGCCCAGGCACTGGACCAAGGGCTGACGCTGGAACAGTCCGCCGTAATCGAGGAATTCGCCGACGACGCCGACGCCGTGGCCATGCTCGAACGCCTCGCCACCGAGAACCCCGGCAACTTCGCCCACCGGGCACAGCGGCTCCGCGACGAGCGCAAGAACAACGCACTGATCGCCGAAGCGACCGCCGAGGCCAAGGCCAAAGGCCTGACCGTGCTGGACGAAGACCCCACCTACTACGACTACAAAGGACCTGCGGCCACCATCGCGCACCTGACCACCGCCGACGGCGAGGACGTCACAGAGGAAGCAGTGGACGCCGTCTACATCGGCGTCGGCTACAGCGGCCTCTACACCCGGAACGCTGTAGCCGACTGGAAAGCCCGTGGCTTCCGCAAGGACGGCAAAGCACCCGCCGGAGGAATGACCGACGAGGAGAAGGCCGCACGCCGCGAAGTCATTGAAAACAACAAAGCCATGGACTCGGCCGAGGTCGTACGGAGGGACTTCGTCAAAGCCCTGCTCTCCCGCAAAGCCCTGCCAAAGAATACCCAGAAGTTCATCGCCCACACCATCGCCCATTCCAGCTACATCCTGACCAAGGCCTTGAATAAGACCTCGCTCACGGCGGAACTGCTGGGCACCGGCGACGCGCACGGCGAGTTCAAGGCCTATGTCGACAAGCCCACCACCAAACCAGAAACGGTCACCCTTGCAACCATGATCACCGCCTACGAGGCAAACATCGATCGCACCAGCTGGCGCAACCGTTACAGCGATAGCCGCTACTACCTCACCCAGCTCACCGCATGGGGATACGAACCCAGCGACGTCGAAAAGATCATCCTCACCGACCCCGGCACGGCAACCGCGGAAACCCGCGAGAACGCGGCAGAACCCGAAGCCACCTAAGACCCCTTGCCGGGCGGAAACCCCCACCGCCCGGCAAGGCCCCCGCCCCACTCACCACGAGCAGGGCCGGGAACCTCCCAAACTTCGGGCGGTCCGCCGCCCAGGGGCGAACCCAAGCAGCCACTCACCAGCGACGGACCGCCATTCACCGCCACCACCCAGAACAAGACCAAGTGCCGCGCCGCCAGGAACAACGACGTTCACGAGCAGCTGCATGGCACTCCAGATCTTCAGCTAAGCTGAACCAGAGATTTCCTTTGCCGAGGAGCGGATAAGGGCCGGCCCACCAGCCGGCCCTTATCCGTTTAACACAGGTCACCTTAGACCGGGCGGAACAGACCCTCGGGAAGCTGCACCTCATCCGGTTGCAACTCGGGACGGGTCCTCCGGTATCTGAGCGGGTGGCGGAACGACCGGCCGGACCAGGCGACGTCGGCCGCGACCTCCACCACAACCGGCTCAACCAGCGTCAGATGTACCGGGCCCTTCTCTTTGCTGAACCTGTCCAGCACACCCTGGCTGATTTCCTCAGGCCACGGATGATCGCCACTAGGCGGCCGCAGGTGTTTGCCCAGCTCTCTGCCCGTCTTCGCAGACAGAACAGTGGAGCGCCCAACAATGCGCAATTGATCCCCGAATGGAAGACCTGCAACGATTGCCGTTGGCTCGGTTTGGGATCCGATCACAGCACCACACACGACGTCCAGGACGTCGCGATGCTTGACCTTCAACCAGATCCTCTGATTTGGCTCGTACGATTGTCCGGCACCCTTGATCACCAGACCCTCGATGCCCGCGGCCGCCAACTCCTCAAACCACGTCAACGCCAGCTCGCGATCCATCGTGGCGGGGGAGAGGTTCAACGGAGCAGACCACTTGCCGGCCAGCTCCTCCAGGAGCGCCCGCCGATCAGACAGGGCAACACTCCGGATGTCATGCCCCGCCACCGCCAGCAAATCGAACGCAGCAAACGACGCCGGCCGCTCCCGCACGAACGCCGCCAACGCCTGCTTCGAGGTCGTCATACGCTGCTGCAGGGAATTGAAGTCCAACCGGCCATCCGCCCAGATCAGCGCCTCACCATCAACCACACAACCCGGGGGAATCTGCTCAACCGCGGCCGCCACCAGATCCGGAAAGTACCGGGTCAGGTCCTTCCCCTGACGCGACCACATCGAAACCCTGTCATCGCCGATCAGAATGAGAGCCCTGAACCCATCCCACTTGGGCTCAAAGAGCAGAGGACCAGTCAAAGCACCGGCCTCCGGAATCCGCTCCACAGCCTTGGCCAAAGCCAAGGCAACAGGAGGATGCAGCCCAACAGGGATGCCCTGGTACTCCATCACGGTTCCTTGCTTCTGCCTCCGGCCAAGCGGGTCCAAGGTTCAAACCCCTACACCGGATACCTACCCAGAGGCAGAAGACTTATGCAGCCAAACGACGGAGAGGATCCAACACTATGTGCACCCATGCCCAAAACACGGTCCCGGTTTTGGACGTGGAACAGTCTTTCCTTGGGTCGTGGTGTTCGGTCAGGCCCAGCTCTGGTCGCGGTCGAGGCATGCCCCGCCGTCGTAAGCAACATAGATTGAGCTGACCCTGTTTTTCATCGCGCCCAGGTTGAGACGTTCCCCCGGTTGGATGATCCAGGCGTAGCCTTCGCAGCCGGGGTTGTCGTAGATCGTGATGTACGCGAACGTGTTGTTTATCAGGGATGCTGCGTTGTTGTTGACCTGGACGCCCCATCCGTTCCTTCCGACAGGGCCGTCGGTGAAGAGCTCATTGCCCATGGTGGAGTCGCTGTTGGCGTAGTCGGCGCGTGCACCTTGGAAGTCGGAGTTGAAGTAGAAGCACGCCCGTTGTGTCGGGCAGGCGGTTCCTGTTCCTGACGCACTGGCAGCGGGTGCGCCCGCCAGAATTGCGCTGGCACTCAAAGCGAAGACGGCTCCGGCAGTAGCTGTTTTGTGCATCGCGAGTTTCATATTTCTTGCTCCTTATCGGGAATGTAGGTTGCTGTCCGGTTTCCACCGGAGGGTTTGCATATCCTCGCGCACGGCAGAGGCGTACCGCGATGGGGTGAACTACCCACGATGCCTGCTCACCACTGATAAGTACCGGCCAGTAAGTCCGAGGAGGCCGCCGAGTCATCCTGGAACGGACCGGTTTCCCATGGTCTGTGACTTACGCAGCTGGGGAACCTGACATCGTGGCGGGGTTCTTTTCAGCCGTGGACGACACACATTCGGTGAGCGGGGCCCAGTTATGGAGCGAAGGCAAGGTGGGCCTGTGCTGTGGTTCTAAGGCGCTCGGGGGGCTTCTCCTGGGCTGCTGGCGGGGACAACCACAAGCTGCAGGACGGTGTGCAATCACCACACAACACCGCGGCACAACCCTGACGCTATGCACGGAACGACCCAGCCCGAAACCATCGAAAAAATGCAAGCAAAACCCCTAGATTCAGGGCTAAAACCCTTGTTTATTCAGTTGAATAAACGCTAGAGTAGAGGTAGCAAGAAGGACAGACGAACGAAACTCTCACCCATACGAAACCGAGGACTGACAATGAACACCAAGACCAACAAAGAAGAGAAGCAGCTCGACCGCCTCATCGCCTTCGGCCCGGTCCTGATCGCCATCATCACAGCCGCCGCTGTTGCCGCCGTCGTTCTCTTCATCGGAGAAATGACCGCCATGGACCAGGCACTTTCCCTCACGATCTCCGGCAGCACCGCGGTGATCGCAGGGCCGGCCTTCTTCCTCACAGTGAAGAAGTACTCCCGATGAACGCCTACACGGTCTACACCAAGCCGAATTGCCCCCAATGCGAGGACACGAAGGCCTACTTCGATCGCAAGGGCATCACCTACACGGCCGTGGACATCACTAAAGTTCCCGAAGCCCTCGTGTACATCACCGAAGAACTGGGCTACTCCCAGGCGCCCGTCGTCGTGAACAACTCCGATGACCAGGACCACTGGTCAGGGGCCCGCATGGACAAACTAGTCCAAGCATACAAGAACCACACAGCAGCAGTAGAGCACACCAACTAAATCCGCCAGAACGAAACTAGAGAACAGGACAAAACCAATGTCAGGCGAAACCACCATCACAGTAATCGGCAACCTCGCTTCCGACCCCGAGCTGCGGTTCACCCCCTCGGGATCCGCGGTGGCAAACTTCACCATCGCCTCAACACCAAGGACATTCGACAGGCAAAGCAATGAATGGAAAGACGGCGAGACGCTGTTTCTCCGGGCGTCCGTCTGGCGCGAAGCTGCCGAGAACGTGGCCGAGTCCCTGACCAAGGGAACCCGCGTCATCGTCTCGGGGCGGTTGAAGTCCCGCTCCTACGAGACCAAGGAAGGCGAGAAGCGCACCGTGATCGAACTTGAAGTCGACGAGATCGGCCCCTCCCTCCGGTACGCCAATGCCAAGGTCAACCGCACCCAGCGCAGCAACCAGGGCGGACAGGGGAGCGGTGGTTTCGGCAACCAGGGCAACACCAACCGGCCAGCACAGTCCACCCCGCAGGACGATCCGTGGGCGACACCGCAGACAGCCAGCACCGCCGGCGGTTGGGGCAACGGGCCCGACTCCGAACCCCCGTTCTAGCGCCGAGTGTCGGGGCCGGCAGATACGCTGGCCCCGGCAAACCTCTATCAACTTCGTGCAGCGCCGCTGACCGCTTTCCCAACTAAAGGACAACCATGACACTCGCAGAAGACCTCCGCGCCTGGGCCAAAGGGTCCTATCCTCTCGTGGCAGCAACAGAGCTGCTGCTGCGCGGATTCGGCGGCAACTTCGCAAAACCCGGCAACCCCTGGGTCCACCCGCAGAGCACGACACCCGAGGGGCACCTCAGTAGGGCGTGGATCGACTTCGCATCCATCCCTGAGAACCTTGGCGGCATGTCCGGGGGAGAGCGACGGTTTCTGACCATTGCCGCTTCACTGGGTGAGGATGTCCCCGTTGTCCTGAGTGATGTCCTTCCCGGACTCGACCGCAAAAACGTGCAGCTGATTCTCGCCGCGGTGGCGCACGCGGCCGGCACCCACGAACAT